>SKNT01000018.1 GCA_007120385.1 Balneolales bacterium | reverse complement strand
CTGATGGCATTGTTGGCATCCAGGTTTTCGTAAATAAGCATCCATGCGAATCCGGCAATCGGGTAACCGTATTCGGCCGGGGTATTGGTGAAAAGGATGCGCGTGTCATCGGGGAGTTCGATATTGGCGGCCTCGGTGGTCGCTTCGAAACTCGGCTCAATGATATTACCGGAGGCATTGATGACCGAGCCGTAACTCATGTTGTTAAGCAGCGCATAGGCGAAGCTGTTGTAGCCGATGGCGCCGGTCGTGTTCTGTACCGCTCCGGCCACACCTTCGTTGCCGTTGCCGCCAATGCCGGCAGGCCAGTTTACACTGGTTGCAAATCCCACCCGCTCACGCCAGCGGTCAGAAACGCGGCTCAGGTAGCTGGTCCAGACATTGGTTGTACCGGATCCGTCAGAGCGGTGGACGACAGTGATCGGGAGGTTCGGCAGTTCCACATCGGGATTCAACTCCCTGATGCGTGCATGGTTCCAGCGGGTGATGTCGCCCATGTAGATGTCCACAAGCAGTTCGCCATTGAAAACGAGTCCGGATTCCACACCCGGGACATTGTAGGTGGGCACCACATCGGCCAGCGTGATCGGCAGGTTGAATGCGCGTCCGCCGGAGGCCTGCTCCACGTTCCGCATTACCTCGTCGGACAGAAACGCTTCGCTCATGCCGAACATGACTGTCTGTTCAATAAACTGCCGGATGCCGCCGCCCGAGCCGATGGATTGATAATTCACCGTCACCCGGTTTCGGGTCAGGTCGCGATATTCATCGGCCATGGCGGTTATGAGCGGGGCGGGGAACGTAGCGCCGGCCCCAAGTATATCCACCCGGTCACGGCGATGTTCCCCGGGGGAGTCGCCATTAGCGCCGCACGATACTACCAGTATGGCGATTGCTGCTGATGCTAATGCTGATTTCATTCGAATCATAAACTCGCAATTGATTGTTTGATTTTTGTTTTGTGTCCGGTTTTCGATCCTTCTTTATAGACAATCACAGTTTATGCAGTTCATGTTACCCTTGTATTACCCGAGTGTTACCGAATCATTACCATTTCAGACAGTTGCAGGGTAAAGTGAGCGAGATTTCCGCATTGAAAACAGATTATGGCAGATTGTTTACAAAAAGGTAACGGATTGTTTACAGGGGTTGGCCGGGAAGAGGCATTCATTTGGATGTTCCCGGACCATCTGCGTATCTTTAACATCGATTTTCGGGATTGATACGGGAGATCATAGTGCCGGCACCGGTTCGGAATCTTATATGACCTACACTTTATTTGATTTTCTTCAGCTTATCGGCTCGCTTGGGATTTTCATCTACGGAATGAAAATCTTCAGTGAGGGTTTGCAGAAGATGGCGGGCAACCGGCTGAGAAAGATTCTCAAGGGAATGACCACCAACCGGGTGACCGGAGTGGCAACGGGGTTCGCCGCCACAACCATCACCCAGTCATCCACTACCACAACTGTAATGGTGGTCAGTTTCGTGAATGCCGGACTGCTTACCTTTCTGGAGTCGACAGGTGTGATCATGGGGGCAAATATCGGCACCACGGTGACGGCATGGATGGTGTCCATTTTCGGATTCCGGTTTCAGATCACCCCGATTGCCGTTAGCCTTATCGGGATCTTCTTCCCGTTCCTGTTTGTGCGCAACAACAAGCTCAAACACATCGCCGAGGCAATGATCGGCTTCGGGATTTTGTTCATCGGACTGGAGTTCATCAAGGACGCGGTGCCCGACATCCAGGAAAATCCCCAGATCCTCGCATTCCTTGACCGTTTTACCGACTACGGATTCGGTTCCATCCTTGTTTTTGTCCTGGTGGGCACAATCCTCACGCTGGTTACCCAGTCATCGAGTGCGGCCACCACCATCACCCTGGTCATGCTGGCGCAAGGCTGGATCGATTTCCCGATAGCGGCCGCCATGATACTTGGGGAGAATATCGGCACCACGGTGACGGCCAACCTGGCCGCGATCATCGGGAACGTGCATGCCAAGCGCGCCGCCCGCTTCCATTTCTTCTTCAATGTCATCGGGGTGATCTGGATGCTGGCGCTCATGCCGTTCTTCCTGAAGTTCGTGGATTTCATGATCATGAATTTCACTCCGGCACAACTTTCGGTGCTGGACGATTCGCCGGAGGCGCGGATCAACGCCACGCTGGGCCTTTCTCTTTTCCATACCACCTTCAATGTGCTGAATGTGGTGTTTCTGTTCGCATTTGTCCCGTGGCTTATAAGACTGGTCACCTGGATCCAGCCGTCACGCGGAAGCGAGGATGAGCAGAAGCGGCTCACGTACATCAGCGGTGGACTCATGCCCACGGCCGAACTCTCCATTGCCGAGGCCTACAAGGAAGTTGAGCAGCTTGGAAGGATAACCGAGAAGATAAGCTTCAGCACCTATGGGCTGTTTTTCAAGGACAAGGACAAGCGGCAGAAATTCCTGGACAAGGTCAAGTCCAGGGAGGAGATCACCGACAAGATCGAGCTGGAAATCGCCCAGTACCTCACCAATGTATCGGAATTCAACCTCTCCAAAACATCTTCGCGGCGCGTGCGAAGCATGCTGCGGATGACCAACGACCTGGAGCGCATCGCCGACCTGTACTACCAGATATCACGGACGTTCGACCGCATGGAGTCGGAGGACATCACCCTGCCGGAGAACGCCATGGAGGAGATCAAAGACATGATGCAGCTGGTACAGGATGCACTTCAGCTCATGCGAAGCAACATGGCCGGGGAGTACGGTGATGTGGACATGAAGGAGGCGCAACTCATGGAGATGAAGATAGACTCCCTGCGTGACGAACTCCGGGAGGCGCACTACGTTCGCCTGGAGCGCGCTGACTATCCACCCAAGACCGGCATATACTTCCTGGATTTCATCAACCGGCTTGAAAAGATCGGGGACCACATACTGAACGTCAATGAGGCATCCGCCGGACTGAAGTAAACTTCCCGGAGCCGGAAGGAATCGTCAAAGACGGAAGCATGTCATCAGGACCGGATGCGCATACCCGGAGTCGGAAGAGCGCCCTCAGAACCGGAACAGTGCGGCTACATCGGACTGATCCGGCATCTCTTCCTGCGGGAGGATGTAGACACTGCTCCCTGTTTCCAGGCCCTTGATGGAGAGCCAGTTCATCAGGTCCACATCGTCATTTCCGGGCTCATTCCGGTAAAGCACTTTGTGGTTCTTGTCATCATATTTTCCCCAGCGCACCAGGTCTTTTTTGATGAAAATGGCGGCCGATT
>SKNT01000067.1 GCA_007120385.1 Balneolales bacterium | reverse complement strand
CTGGTGGACCTGGTCGATGTCGTCCTGGACGAACATGTCCTCGTCGCCGCGCACCTGGGCGTGCCGGAAGCAGTAGGTGCAGAAGGCGAAGCAGCTCTGCGTGGTCTTGTCAAAGACCAGCTGGCAGGGGGGGTACTTGTGCTGGCTGCCGCGCAGGATCTCCAGGTCGCCGTCCTCGCTCTCGTACCATGGCTTGTTGAGCAGCTGTTTGCCGTCGTGCGGATTGATGCGCTGCTGGTGCTCGCGGACCACCTGCTGGCGCTCCTCTTCGGTTTCGGCCGTGATGTAGGCGCGGGCCACATCCTCCCGGATCATACCCGGCTGCGGGATGACCAGCTGGAAGAGGGAGTCTTCATGGGGATTGTCCCAGTCAATTTTATTGAGGACGTGCTTGGTGGCCAGGAAGCGGTAGACATCGATGAACAGCTCACGTTCTTTTATATGGCCGATGTCGATGCCGTTTTTCTCAAGGATTTCGACGATTTCGCGGAACCCCTTCATGCCGGAGTAGTGCTGCTTGCCGGTGAACATGAATTCCTTGGTATCCAGGATACCCGAATGCTGCGGGAAGGAGGAGTGCAGGCGGGTGAGGACGCCGGCCGGCAGCAGGTTTTCCTTGTCGATGACGGAACGGATGTCGTCGGAGTAGCGGTAACGGTCCATGATCATGGCAATGTCGGCTTTGCCGACGACCCGTTTTCCGATGATTTCCCCTTTCTGGTTGCGGTCGTTTGCCACCAGTGTGTTTGCGTTTGATTCGGCCATGGCTTTGTACGGAATTTGGATAGGTGGTTCTATTGTAAAGGATAGACCTTAATGTAAATATAGTATGAAAAAAGCGCTTTTTTATATTGTTTTTACGGTATTTTCGGGTGGATCGGGTTCTTCATTACCGTAACGGACCGGAAAGGAAAAACGGGCGCAGAACATAAATAATAATCACGCCGGTGTTTTTCGGTATCGCTTTGGGGCCCCGTACGGTAGAGATCATCCCTGCAATGGTAAAAACATGTCAATAATCACAAAATACAATCAACTCCAAATATAGTTAAGCGCAAGTACAAAGGAAATTTAAAAATTACGATTGGTTGCGTTTTTTTCGGGATGTCCGGAGCGGTCCGGGATGGTGGATGTATCAGGGTTGCACCGGATCCGTCTCAAAAGGTCCAGGTGAGGCCGAACGGCACGAAGTTGATCCAGGAGAAGTTGTATACCTGGTCGACGTCGGCGCCGCCTTCGAGGATGCGGTATCCGGTGTAGAGTGACAATTTGTCGCGCAGCAGGTAGTGGATGGTCAGTGCGGCGTCGGTGGCGCGGCCCTGCGGACCGGCAAGGGTTTCGGCGTCGAGTTGGAGGGAGAGCCGGCCGGTAAGTTCGCGGGAGGCGAACAGGTGCACCAGCGGGACGAACCCCAGGTCGGTGTCGCGGTCTTCCAGTCCGTTCTGCTCAAGCTGAACCTTGGCGTCGCGGATGAGTCCGGCCAGCCCGGCGCCCAGCTCCCACGGTCCGCGGTCGTAGAAGGTGTAGCGGTAAGTGAGCCGCCAGGTGTTGAATTGGTAGGTGCCCGTGATGGGCAGGTCCGGCGAGAATTCTGAGTCGGCGAAGATGATGGCGCCGTCTTTATCCAGTCGGCCGGTTCCGCTTTTGGTAAGCGGCGCATACAAAATGCGTACTGTGTGTCGCTCAAACAAACGGACAGATGCCCTGATGCGGATGTACGGGGCGAGGTCGCTGCCGATGAGGTCGATCATGTCGAACCGGGTGCCGCCCTCGTTGGGGATGCGCACGTCGTTGCGGCTGAACCACAATCCACCCGTTTCGGCTTCAACGGTGACGGTTTGTGCCCGGACGTGGGACGCGGCGAAGAGTATCAGCAACGTGATCAGGGAAATGGTCCGAAATGTATTCATATTGAGGGGGTGTGGACGGAATGTTGTGGAGGTTTGTGAGGCAGCAGATATGAAATGGCTGTTTTCCCTTGCAAACATCAGTCATGGGGGAAACGTTTATTGCTCTGTGGCCAATCTGGCGGCGGATGAGGCCGCGTGGATGCCGGCCAGGCGTCCGCTCACCCAGGCCCAGTAGAAGTTGAACCCGCCGATGCGTCCGAACACATCCAGGATCTCCCCGCACAGGAAGATGCCGGGGGCGATGCGCGATTCCATGGTGGCCGGGTTGATTTCGTCCAGGGGCACTCCGCCGCCGGTGACTTCGGCCTTTTTGTAGCCCAGGTGTCCGGTCGGGATGAGCAGGTATGCCGTGAGGTCGGCGATCAGCCGCTGGCGTTCTTTGGCGGAGAGCTGCGCCGTTTTCCGGTCGGCCAGGCCGTTCTCCCGGAGGAGGTTGTCGGCCAGGCGACGGGGGAGGTGGCTGCGGAGCAGGGACGTGGTGGTGTGGCGGCCTTCCAGCTGCTGTTGCCACCATGCGGCCGGTTTGCCGGTCCAGTTGATGCGCAGGGCGGCGGACGGCTGCATGGTCAGGTTCTCCGGGTCCTTGCTCTCAAGCGCCCGGACGATCACGTGGGAAACATCGAGCACGGCCGGACCGCTGCAGCCCTGGTGGGTGAACAGGAAACCGCTGCGTCGGGAGCGGAAGGGGCAGCGCTCTTTGGGCACCGGCCGGATGCCGTCGCGGGCCGCCTCCGCCGCAGTTTCGGAAGCATTGCTGCCGGATGCGGCCGCATCCACAAAAACCGGCTCCAGGTCCACGTCGAGTGACACGCCGGGCAGCGGCTCCCGGCCGGGATGCGGGCATTTCAGCGGAGTGAGAGCGGGGTAGGTGGGATGCAGTGTGTGCCCCAGCGATTCGGCGATGGAGTGTCCGGTGCCGTCGGTACCGGTCGACGGGATGGAGAGGCCCCCGGTGGCGAAAACGACGACCGGGGCGCCGTAATGGACGCCGTCCCCGGTGGATACGGTCCACATCTCTCCCGATTGCCGGACGGAGGCCACACTGGCGCCGGTGCGGATGTCCACACCTAGTACGGCTGCATGCTGCACTAGCCGGTCGCGCACTTCCCGCGCCGAATTGCTCTCGGGGAACCACTTATTGGATTCGCGCTCGCAGGCCAGCCGCAGGCCGATCTCGTCGGTGAACCAGCGCCGGCAGGCGTCAAGCGACCAGGAGCGGAAGACGTTGCGCATCCGGTTGCGGGACGAATCCGTCACGAAATCGTCGAGCTGCATCTCCACGGGCAGCACATTGCAGCGGGTGCCGCCGGACATCAGGATCTTGCGTCCGGGCTGCGGGGTGCGTTCCAGCAGAATGACCCCGGTTGTGT
>SKNT01000115.1 GCA_007120385.1 Balneolales bacterium | reverse complement strand
CTATCAATTTTAAAGTCCAGTTGAATTTCTTTTTTACTTCATTACCAAGTGAATCGAAAAAATCCAAATAATAATGTTTGTAATAGAAAATATTCCTGATGTTTTTCTCATCCACAATACAAAGTTAGCTAATCAGGTAACTTATTCCAAGAGAAATACACTTAATTTTGATTTCCACACCCATTTTGCTTGCTTCGCTTCACAAAAAGAGTGTTCCGCAATTCAGAATCCGGTATTCGAGTAAAACATTTTTCCTCCCAATATAATATAACCTGATAAATTCTGCTTTTCCCCTCTCCTCACCCGTCAATCAACACGACCAAGGGTCTGGAGTTAATCGTATTAGATCCCCTCCTGCAAAGCCTGTGAAGGGGTCTGATAGCCAATCTGGCTTAGGGGAACGCAGAATTTATACCAAAGCTATATTAACATAATGCAATCCATTATAGTACAAACAAAGAAAAATTGCGGTCAGGCCTGAAAGGCATGGTTAGCATAAAATAAGTATTAAGGCTGATAATGAGCCTGTGGAAGCATAACCCTGTATAAATCCGATTGAATCAATTGCTGGGTCTGTAAAAGCACAGCCCGATAACGGTGCAGATTTTATGTTAAAGTAATTTCCCTGGGTTTCATGAGCTCTTTTTCCCTTTCCTTCAGCCTGGTGATGTCCTATATAATATTTGATACTGCAATGACTTTTCCATTGTCATCACTGATCGGCGATTTGTTTACAGCTACCGGAAAAAGGGATCCGTCTTTTCTCCTGTGGACCCGATTCTGCGTAATAAAGCAGAAGCGTAGCCGAAGCGGAATGAAGCAGGGTCACCCAGTTTGTTTGCTTCGCTTCACAAAAAGGTGTGCGGTCAATTTGATCAGTATCTTCGCTGCCTGATATTTGTCTCAGTTATTACTGTCAACCTGGAATTGTATTTTATCTCTTTGGTTTTAAACAATTTGATTAAATATTTACCGGGTTCATCCGGTAGAAAACTATCCCATCTCAGATAGATCACTCCTGCCTTGGGTCTCAAACCTTTTTTGAAGATCAATTCGCCATAGTCCCTGTCAAATGTGATGATTATCCTTTCTTCTTTAATGGCTATGTCAATTACTTCATTATCGAGGATGCCCTTAAAATCCAAACCGGTATAGATAATATCAAATCCTGCCTTTTCCAGTATTTTTACACTTGTCAACGGGAAGTTTTCGTTTGCAAGCAGTCTCATTTAAACTGATTTAACAGGTTTATTGTAAATCAGACCATCTTTAATTATGTCTTGAATATATGCAAATACCGCTTGAATATTCTCTTTAGTAAGTCTTGGGTAATTTTCAAGTATTTGATGTTCAGTCCAGCCAGATGCCAGTAAATCAATTATATGTTCAACAGATATTCGGGTCCCTTTAATTACAGGCTTCCCAAGTAAAATATTCTCATTGGTTTCTATATATACTCTCCAATCCATATTTTAAATTATTAAGATGGGGATATTCCTACTTAAAATTGCGGTTTTATACTTTTTACTGATAGCAAACCACTGATTCCTTCTGTATTCTGTCTGGATGGTTGATATCAATAGTACTTACAAAAATAACGAAAAAAAACGGAACATTGTTTTTATAATAATACAGGCATAATCACACCCATTTTGCTCGCTACGCTTCACAAAAAGAGTGTTCATCAGTGAAGGCTCCGGTATTCAAGAAAAACTTTCCCCCTTTCCTTAATATAACCTGATAAATTCTGCTTTTTCCCTCCCCTTGCCCGCCAACCAGCACGACCAAGGGTTTGGAGTCAATCGAATTAGCTCCCCTCCTGCAGAGCCTGTATAGAGTGATCTGACAGCCATCGTTGCCGAGGGGAAGACAGAATTTATACCAAAGCTATATTAACATAATGCAATCCATTATTTTAAATAGCCACACATAAGCCCAAATTGCTTATAAAAATTTTTCAACGTTAATTTGTGAAATTTGACTGTTCATCGTTAAAAAAGATGGTTTAATCAAATTTTCCTTGGCTATCAAAAAAAATCCTGTACTTTGATAACCAATTCATTATTTTAAGATTAACAGTTTAAAAGTGGCCCTGTAACCCTTTGACAACACCTTTCTTTTTTCTTTAACAAATATAACTTGCAACATCTAAATTAACAATGAGTTAAGCCACTACTAATAGCAAATATTAACAGATAACCTGGTTATGATAACAAAAAGGTATTCCCTGTTGCCTTTCCTGTTGCTAATAGTTGCCCTGCCAATACTGTTTTTTAAAAAAAAAAAAAAAAAAGAAGATCCAGGTGAACTTGCAACGCTTACTACCTCTGCAGTTACCCAGATCACATCAAGCAGTGCCCAAAGCGGAGGGGACATAACCGATGATGGCAGAGCCGGTGTCACTGTCCGTGGCGTTTGCTGGAACACGAGTCCCAACCCTACTGTTTACAACTTGAAAACAACCGATGGAAGTGGTACGGGTAGTTTCACCAGCTACCTGACTGATCTTTCACCGAATACTACCTATTACCTGAGAGCATACTCTACAAACAGCATTGGCACTTCTTATGGGGACGAGGTGGAGTTTAAAGCCCAGGATACCGATACCTATACCGAAGTAGTTGAAGTAACAAATCCTGCCACGGGCAAGACGTGGATGGACCGCAACCTGGGTGCCAGCCGTGCAGCTAACAGCAGCACAGATATCGAGGCATACGGAGATTTATATCAGTGGGGCCGAGCCACCGACGGCCACCAGTTAAAAACATCGGGCACAACAACTAACCTAAGTAATAGTGATACCCCCGGTCATGATGATTTCTTTTTATTATCAGACAGCCCCTGGGATTGGCGCAGCCCTCAAAACGATAATTTATGGCAGGATGTTAACGGCACCAATAACCCTTGTCCTGAAGGCTTCCGTCTGCCAACGGGGGGTGAGCTGGATGCCGAACGCGGAAGCTGGAGTAGCAACACCTCTGCCGGGGCTTATGCTTCCGCGCTTAAATTGCCTGTGGCGGGCTACCGCCGCATTGATGGTTCGCTTCACCATGTCGGCTTCAAAGGATTCTATTGGACGGCTACAGTTCATGGCGCCTCGTCAGTTTACCTGGGCCTCGAAAGCTACGATGGCGGCATAGGCTACTACCACCGGGCTTTAGGGTACTCCGTTCGTTGTATTAAGGAAAGTTTGTAAATTATGTATATTATACTTTCTGGATTCTATGTGTATTTGGAATAACTTGTCTGTAATTTTCTCAAAATAAATAATTAACATCATCATCATGAAATCAAAATCAGTTTCTGCACGATTGTACATTCCGAGAATTTTGCGTCTTTTCTTTTTATTATCTATTGGTTTTTTAGCCGTTACAAGCATCACTACCTGCACCTCAAATATGG
>SKNT01000085.1 GCA_007120385.1 Balneolales bacterium | reverse complement strand
GCCTTGATGCCACGGGAGGACCCTCGAAAACCCGGAAAAAGAAGGGTGAATCCGGCGGGTCGAAATCCAAAGGGTCCGGTTCCGGCAGCTCCAAATCGGGTGGCAGCAAGAAGAAGTAAATAAAGCATCCGCAATTGTTCTTCCCATTCTGGTTCCATTCAGCTTTGCCGTTTTTCTTTTCCCTTCTTTTCCCGGATGTGACTCCGGGTAGACGGATCGACCTTCCGGTCCTCCTGACGGACTGTCGGAATGGATTGAAGAAGGTCTGGAACACTGGGAGGGCGAGCGGTTCCGCGCCGTCTGGCGCAATCCGGCCATGCGTGAGAAATTCGTGGAATTCATTCTTGTTCGCCGCGGAGTGCACCGTACGCTACCAACGGATGGATTAGATGAGGAGGTGTCGCGAACAGGCGAACCGGTGCCTGACTCCAGTACTGCCGGGTGAACCTGTGATGGCGTGGGGCGGGGCCATACAGGAGGATCTTCGCAGAAACTTCGGCTCTCACTCTGTCAGCTGGCGCATTTACTCTACGAGCTGATCCAGTTCGTGTTTTTCAAGCTTGCTGCGCAGGGTGCTGCGGGGCACTCGCAGCAACTGTGCGGCCTTGCTGATATTATATTTTGATAATTTCAGCGCCCACCGGATCACCTCGTTCTCTTTCTCGGAAATAAATTCCTTGAGGCCCGGAAAATCGTCCTCATAGGGTTGATTGACCTCGATGGTGTCCGAAGCTGCATCAAAAAGCATGTCGGGCGATTTGTTGATGTCGGACAGAGCGATCACGCGTTCCACAATGTTTTCCAGTTCCCGCACATTGCCGGGCCAGTGGTAGTTCAGGAATTTCTTGTAGACGTTTTTTGTGAAATACTCCAGCTTGTCGTCGGATTTGCGCTGGCTGAGGAAATGCTCGACCAGATCCGGGATGTCCTCCAGCCGGTTTCTGAGCGGCGGTATGGTTATCGGTATGATGTTGAGGCGGTAGTAAAGGTCCCCCCGGAACAGACCCTTGTCCACCTGGTCCTTCAGACGCACCTTTGTGGCACAGATAATCCGTACGTCCACCTTGATAATTTCGGATCCGCCTACACGGAACAGCTCGCGCTCCTGCAGAACGCGCAGCAGCTTCACCTGCAGCGGCTCCGGCAGATCGTCGATGTCATCGATGAAAAAGGTGCCTCCGTTGGCCCGCTCGAAATGCCCGAGATGGCGTTGGATGGCGCCTGAAAAAGATCCCTTTTCGTGTCCGAAAAGCTCGCTTTCCAACAGGGGTTCCGGTATGGCGGCACAGTTGATGGCAATGAAGGGCTTATTCTTGCGGTGGCTGCAGTCATGGATGGCGCGGGCCACCACCTCCTTGCCGGTTCCGCTCTCACCCTGAATCAATACCGTGTACTCATGTGTTGCAATGGTATGGATGGTTTTTAGCAGGTTGCGCATTTCGGGTGACTTGCCGATGATGTTCCTGTGCTCATAGACCTGCAGTTTCTCCCGGAGTGATTTGTTTTCGTCAATGATGTTTCGGAACCTGGAGATCTTGCCAAGCATCCCAATGATTTTATCAGGGGAGAAGGGTTTGGTCACATAGTCATAAGCGCCAAGTTTGATCGCCTCGATTGCCGTGTTCACGGTGGCGTGCGCTGTTATGACGATGACCTCGCAGTTCTGATGATGCTCCTTGACATATCTGACAATATCCATCCCGTTCACTTTCGGCAGGCGAAGATCGGTGATGATCACATCGTAAGATTGCTTTTTGCAAAGCTGGAGGCCTTGGTCCCCGTCATCGGCGGCATCTACTTCATAGCCGGCCTTGCGGATGTTGTTGGCCAGTGAGATGCGGGTGATCTTCTCATCCTCTATTAACAGTACGTTCATGCTTCCCATTGATAGGTAGTGTAATGGTGAATACGGTTTTTACACCGGGTTTGCTGTCGAGCGTGATGGTACCGTTGTGTGACTCGACAACACCCTGGACCACGGACAGGCCAAGTCCGGTGCCTTTTCCGGTGTCCTTGGTAGTAAAAAAAGGTTCGAAAATAAAATCGGCATTCTCGGGATCAACACCTGAGCCATTGTCCTCCACGGAGAGATAGATGCTGTTTCTGTCTTTTCTTCCTGCCCTGATGCAGATGCATCCCCCTTCCGGCACCGCATCCATGCTGTTGATCAGCAGGTTCATGAGCACTTCCTGGATCAGGTGTTTGTCGGCCTCTATTTCGGGCAGTCCGGGCTCGGGTTCGAAAGCAATGGAAATGCCCTGGCTCTGCAATTTGTAGGAACAGAGTTTCATCACATTACCCACCACCTCGGCAAGATTCACGCTTGCCATGGACGGGGAGTTCTTCCGGGAGTATTCAAGCAGTTTTTTGACGATTATCTCGATATGCTGCAGCCCCTCGTTGATCAGCTTCATGTACTCTTCGGTCTGCTCATGGTTTTTGGGATCGTTGCCGATAGCATACAGGCACGACTGGATACCGTTAACGGAATTGTTGATTTCGTGGGCAACCCCGGAAGAGAGGCGGCCGATGAACGCCAGTTTTTCGGCCCGGTAAATGTTTCTCTGCGACTCGGCAAGATCATATTTTGATTCTATCAGGCGCTTTTGAAGCAGTTCAAAGCGTTTGCTGAGGTATCCGATCTCATCATTGCTGGCTGGGAGGGAAACTTCGGTATCAGCAGACATGAGGTCAAAGGTATCAATCGCCTCCGTAAGTTTTCCAAGACTGCGTGTGAGCCGGCCTATGGAGAGGTACAGCACCAGCAGGGCGCTGCCGGTTACGCCTATGCTCAGTGCAAGAAGGGCAAAAAAGATGCTTCCTATCTCCCTGCGCATATTGCTGCCGTCAAAACCCAGCCGGACAAACCCCCAGTGCATGCCTGCAATCTGAATGGGTGAGACCACTTCTATCACCCAGCCATTGTGTTCATGACTGTAAATGGAGACGACTTCAGCCCCGGGGGGTATCAGATTGAGGTCCGGAATGCCTTGTGGCTGGTAGCCGGGTGGCTTCCTGAAATTGGAAAAGGTAACAAGTTCCCGTTCGCGGTCATAGATATAGGCATACTGGATGCCTTCAATCCTGTCTGAAAGATAGGATATGTAGCGTTCCAGCAGTTCGTGCGGTATGATGTCATCCTGTTCCCCGTAAATAAAGGCATCAATGATGGGAATGGTAACGGCATCGGTCAGGGAGCGGACATTGTGAACCTCCTTCTCAATAATGGTTGCCCGGTACTGGTAGAGAAATGAAATGGAGATGACCATCATCAGCAGGATGATGATGCCGCCAACCAGTACGATAATTTTGTATTTCAGGCTCATTTCAAGGTTCCAGAACTTCTTCTCCCAGAGTATCCAGGATATTCAGGATAAAATCGTAATCGTCTTCACGGCTTTCAATAAACCCGAAAGAGAGGTCTAAATCCCAATTGTGATAAATTCTTTCCGCCAGAATGGTTTCCATGTCTAGATTCAGGAATGCGTTTTTGATCTGATCCACGATGTGCGGATCCTGACGCTTTGAAACCACTACCGGTGAGGTGGGAATTTCATCGGATGAATAAAAAATCCTGATGCCGCTTGCTTCGTACTCCATGGCAACGCGGTCGCGCACGGCACCGGCGTCATATTCTCCCTGTTGGACCTTGTATATCACGGTATGGTGATGTGCGTAGTTGGTTACCGTCTTCAAGTCTTCCGGGCTCAGCTGATGCATGGAAAGAGTGTACAGGGGAACCCAGTTGCCCGAGAGGGAACGCCGGGATGCCAGTGCCAGTTTTTTTCCGCGTAGATCTGCAATTTCCCGGATGTCGCTGTCGCCTCTGGTTATAAATACCGAACGGCGGAAGGCCTCGCTGTTTTCATTGAGTGGTTTCAGGATGGATTCAAGATTGTGTTTGTGACGTGAAGAAGCGTAGATGTACGATCCCATGAATGCCACATCGATTTCACCGTTTACCAGCTGATCCATGGTATCGTCGTAGGAGTTGCTGAGCTTAAGGCGGAACTGGTATTCGGTATGGTTGGTGAGATAGTTCATCAGCGGCTGATAGCCCTGGTAGATGATATGAGGCGGATAGCGGGATACGATTCCGAAATACTTGACAGGTCTGTCTGCACTGTGTGCCGATGTATATGGATACTCTTCCTCACTGACGTAGGTTCCGGTCAGATCGAGTACGAAAAAGTACAGGAAAAATGATATCAAAAGGGTGAGGAGGAGGAATCCCGAAACTATCAGATATAATATATTTGTTCGGATCACGGATGTTTTGCTCCTTGCTGACGGACTTTCGGGCTGATCATACAATAAATGTTTTTCCATACCTACAGGCAAAAAGTGTTCCAACAGGATAAAACCAGATAATCCCTGATTTCGATGTGCAGACCACAGGCAGACAGGCAGGCTGTGACACCGGTATCATATAATGGCGAAATGTCGTTAACGAAAATTCGCCACTTCTATTGTTTTTCGTCACTCTGATTTTTTGTGTCTGGAAGCCCTTTCAAACCGGTTGCTTATTTGTTGCTTATTTACTGTGCAACCGGGACTGTTTTCACGAGTTGTCCATTCTGATGAATGTTGTGGCATGGATTTTGCCCATTACACCGAAAAGCAGCATGTCACTGTAGTTTGCAAGTATTTAAAAAAATGAACGAGGTCGTGTACAGATCACTGAAAACAAGGGGATTAATGCTGTTTGATTCTTTTTTTAACAATAACTGAAAAGAAGATTATACGGAAGAGGTACGTAGATGGCTGAATCAAAAAACAACATGTCTCAATCGGAATTTGAAGAGATGCTTGACCTTGAAAAGGCGAGATTGTCCGAGGTCAAGGCAAAAAAGCTTTCAAAAACCGACCGTTGGCTGAATTATTTGGGATTCCCGCTCGGGATCATCATTTTCTGTCTGATTTACTTCATGCCAACCCCGGACGGGCTGATGGTTTCCGGTCAGATTGTACTTGCCTGTTTTGCCCTGGCACTGACCTGGTGGCTAACCGAGCCCCTGCCGACACACGTTACATCGCTATTCCTGATCTGCCTGCTGATTGTCCTGGGTGGATGGGATGAAACCAACGTTCTCGGGGTACTGGGTCTGGATGTCATCTGGCTGAATATTGGAGCCTTTATTTTGTGTTCGGTACTTGTCGTGACCGGAGTGGCGAAACGGGTGGCCATCATGCTCATCCTGAAATTCGGAAAGACGGCCATGATGGCGGTTTTCGGATTTCTGATCATGCAGATGGTACTGGCACCCCTCATTCCGGCCACAGCTGCCCGGACGGTGATGACGCTGCCCCTTATGCTCGTCGTTGCCGCTATTTTCGGTTCTACATCACAGAATCCGAACAACTTTGGAAGGTATCTGCTCCTGCACAACCTGCACGGCATCAGTATTTTTTCCTCGGCGTTCATCACCGGATCCACCTGTAATATTATAGCTGTCGGTCTGATCTATGTGATGTCGGGTGAGCGTATTTTCTACACCGACTGGATGTTCGGCGCCCTGCCGATTGCCATCCTCCTGATGCTCGCCTCCTGGTGGATCGGTGGCAAGATCATGTTCCGCATGACCAAGGATGAAGCCAAGCCCCAGATCAAGGGTGGAAAGGAAGCGCTTCAGTCGCAGCTGGCAAAAATGGGTCCATGGAGTTACATGGAAAAGAAAGCCGGTATTATTTTCCTTGTTGTTATTCTGCTCTGGGTCACCGACCGTTATCATATGGCGATGTTCGGATTTGAAATTTCGCTGATTGTGACGGCCCTGCTGGGTGCCGTGGTTGCCCTGTGGCCAAAGGCCGGCATCATCAACTGGAACAAGGCGGATGTCCCGTGGCATTTGCTGATCTTCAGTGCCGGCGCGTATGCCGGAGGTCTGGCGCTCAACGCCACCGATGCGGCCCGCTGGCTGGTATCGATGGGCTTCGACAAGCTTGACCTGGTGGGAAGGGAGCCCAACTTCTGGGTGGTCTACACCATCATCGTCGCGTTTATGACCTATGCCGGATACTTCTTTACCAGCAAGACGATGAGGACCCTGATCTTTATTCCCTTTGTTGTGATTCTGGCGCAGCAGCTGGGCTACAACCCGGTCTGGATCGCACTTCCGGGTGCATTCACACTTTGCTGGGTGATCGGCCTGCCGTTCAATGCCAAGCCGAACCTGATCCTCTATGCGACCGGTCAGTTCTCCGTGCTGGACAATTTCTTTTACGGTTTCATTGTCAAGACCATTGGTATCATACTGCTGGTGATCTTTGGCATGACCTGGTTCCGTGTGATTGGAATTACCCCTCCATTCTGACATGGATTGACAGACCATAACAATGATTATTATCACATACCGACAGGAGATTAAGAAATGCGATTAGTTAAACACATGTTTTATTCACTGGTGATACTGGTGGTGGGAGCCGGCAGTTCGGCCGCTCTGGATGTGATGCCGCCCGACTCCATCCTCACCTACACCGAGCACATAGTCATTCCGGAAGACGGAACTGCGGAAGTGACGGTCACGGTGCAGATAGCCGTATCCGAAATCGGAAAGTTCATCGTGCCGTTGAACCTGCCCAAGGCGGAGAACTTCACGCAGGTTTCCGACAACCAGGTCCGGGCCGAAATCATCAACGCGCGCGGCATAAAGTACATCGGGTTCACTGTGGATGAGGAACTTCCGGATTCCGAAGAAGTGTTCACGTTCACCTACACAATTCCCGGATTCTACGTCTACGCAGACAAAAGCCAGGACCGGCTGGGACGCATCCGGTTCCGCTATTCCTTCCATAACTCCGTGGCTTCCAAAATCGCGTACTACAAACTCACAGTTCTGTTTGCGGAATCATATGACGTCCATTTTGTGGGCGCATTGACCAATATCATCCGTGGCAGAAGCAACGATGCCGACGATATTCATATCATTGCGGATAGGGAGCGTGGCAAGCGCGGTTTCTTCATCGAGAAGAAGGATGTGAAATACAGTGAGCATGCCCGCATCCAGGTGGAGATCACCGATAAGGAGCCGGGATGGCCATTCCTTGTACTCATGCTGGCTTTCGGTGCCTGGGCGATCTTCTACTACCGAGACCATCTGAAAGAAGAGGATGGCGAAGAAAAGCAGCTTGTAAAAGGTTTAGACTAAGTACTTTGCCACAGTGTGCCGGGATGCAGCATGGATGCGTCCCGGTGCTGCTGTTACAGAATATGTAGCAACTCAGACAGACAACAACCAAAAAGTATTACCACAACAATCAATGTAGTATTGGAAAAACATAGCATTGTTCAGTGAAAGCTTTAGTGATGCTATGGAAACTAACACATAAGAAAGGGGATCAATAATGATGAAAAGAAATACATTAATAGTGTCATTGCTATTGCTTTTTGTAGCAATGTTTGCAACAGACGCTTTTGCACAGCGAGCTCAGATAGATGCCCGGGACGGGTATCGCTGGAGATTTGATGCCAGGGTGCAGTTCGATGGAGCTTATTACTTCGATGATAAAAATACACTGAACCCAAACATGTTCCAGAGAAGAACAACTTTCCGCTATACCGGCGATCTTGGCCGCCAGTGGAGGGCAAGGCTGGACCTTGACCTGGCAGGCATACCGGAAATGGAAATGCGCGACGTCTGGATCCGTTACCGCGTGCCCGAGTCCAACCTGTTCTTCAAAGTCGGATACTTCAAACCGTTGCTGCACACGCAGAATACGGTAGGGCACGCCCGTCCGCGTTACGACTTCATGGAGCGTTCGGTGGCCAACGTGTTTACAAGGAGCCGTACGCTGGGTATGAGCGTGCAGTACTATCAGGATCAGTATTCATTGAACCTCGGCTTCTTTACGCAGGATCTCGACGATGGCAGGGTTATGGGTGCCAACACCGTTGGGCGTCAGGTCACGTTCCGCGGAAGCGTTGCCCCGATCCTCCAGGATGACCGCTGGGTCCACCTTGCCATCGGTGCTGACTACCGCGATCCGGGAACGACCAATGACGCCCCCTCACGTATCCGTTTGCGCGAACGGGCTGAGACCCGTGCCGGTGCCGACCGTTTCTACCACACGGGCTGGATCAACGGAGTTGACAACCACATCATCCTGAACTTCGATGTCCAGGCCGTATTCAATACCATCTGGCTGGGCGGTGAGTTCACAACAATGAGCTTGAACCGCATCGACGGTTTCGAGGATGCGTCGTTCAGTGCCGGGCACGCCTTCATCAGCTGGGCTGTCACCGGTGAATCACGCGGGTACGAATCCGATGACGGTGAGCCGGCGCGTCTTGCCTCCCCGATCCGCAACTGGGGTGCCATTTCTCTTGGCCTCCGCTACAGCTTCATCGATCTGAATGATGCCGACATCTTCGGCGGATCCGGAAGCCATATCACGGTTGGTGCTACCTATTATCCGCACAGGAACATCTGGTTGCAGTTGAACGTCGGTCTTGCCGACCTGGACGAGCATGCTGATGGCGCCGGTTCCTATATTGGCGACGACAGCTTCCAGTTTGTGCAAATGCGCGTAGGTGCATGGTTCTAGTATGATCCGATGATGTTCCGCACATCAGACAGATAAAAGACATAGTGCGGTGATTCAAACGACGGGTTGAATACTGAAATTACCTGAGTCAGTAATCCGTTTAAAAGGGTTGCCCCATACCCAGGAATCACCGCACTTTTTTTTATATTCCTTCCATGAGTTACACCCTGTTTGATTTTCTCCAGCTGATCGGCTCACTCGGGATTTTCATTTTCGGTATGAAAACCATGAGTGACGGGCTACAGAAAGTGGCAGGGGGGAGACTCAGAAAAATCCTGACCCGGATGACCTCCACCCGCATTATGGGAGTGTTCACCGGGTTTATTATAACGGTCCTCACCCAGTCTTCCACCGCCACAACCGTGATGGTGGTCAGCTTTGTCAATGCCGGATTGCTCACCTTCCTCGAATCCACCGGCATCATCATGGGGGCCAATTTAGGCACCACCGTCACTGCCTGGATTGTCGCTGTTTTCGGATTCAAAATGAGCATTACCCCGATCGCAATCGCCATGATCGGACTCTTTTTCCCTTTTCTCTTCTCCAGCAACAACAAACTCAAATTCACCGCAGAATCGGTCATCGGTTTCGGCGTGCTTTTCATTGGACTGGAGTTTCTGAAAGCCAGCATACCGGACATCGAAAATAATCCGGAAATCATCCTATTCCTGGATCAGCTGACCGGTTTCGGACTTGGTTCCATTCTTATCTTCATTGGCATCGGAGCGCTGTTTACCGCCGTCACGCAATCTTCCAGCGCCACCACCGCACTGACCCTTGTGATGGTTTTCCAGGGATGGATGGACTTTGAACTGGCTGCAGCCATGATGATCGGACAGAATATCGGTACCACCATCACGGCCAATATTGCCGCTTCCATTGCCAATATCCACGCCAAACGGGCTGCGTTTTTCCATCTGCTGTTCAATCTCATCGGCATCATCCCGATTCTCCTGATTTTTCCATGGATTATGTCCCTGATTGACAGCACCATGGTGATGGCTACCGGGTCTTCCATCATGGATCTGACTGATGATCCGACAGTGAGAGGCAATGCCACCATAGGCCTGTCCATTTTCCACACCGTTTTTAATTTGTTCAACCTCCTTCTTCTCTTCGCCTTTGTACCGGCTTTGGTGAAAGTTGTGGAACGGGCGCTCCCCGGACGCGGTGAAGCGGAAGACGAATTTCACCTGAAATTCATCAAACGCGGGCTCATGTCTACCACGGCCCTTTCCATCGACCAGGCGCATCGAGAAATCGAATTGTACGCCAATCGGGTCAGGAAAATGCACGATTCCATGCGGGAACTGCTCCTCGGTGACAAAAAGAAAGCAGGCAAATACATAAAGCGGCTTGAAGAGAGCGAAAGGAACAGTGATAACATGGAGATTGAAATCGCCGAATACCTGACTGCCGTTTCGGAAGGAAATATAGCGCAGCAGGAATCCAAAAGGATCAGGAACATGCTGCGAATGATCGGGGACATAGAACGGATTGCCGACCTCTACTACAATATGACCAAAAATTATGAGCGGGCGGAGGAGATGAATGTCGACCTGAATGACGAGTCGCTTGGAGAGCTCAAACAGCTGCTGGATGTGGTTGAAGAGGCCTTTGACAGCATGATCAAGCGAATACCGGAAATGAACGGTTATGTGGATCTGACGGATTCCATCAGACTGGAACTGAAAATCAACCGCATGCGGGACGACCTGAAAAGAAACCATTATGAGCGCCTCGAAAAAGGAATCTATTCACCCATGGCCGGTATTATCTATCTGGACTACCTCAACCGGCTTGAAAAAATCGGGGACCATATCCTCAATGTTAATGAAGCCATATCGGGCAAAAAATGAGCGTCACCAGAATCACCTATTTTGTCCACGGAACAACTTTTGACAACGAGGCAGGTATTTCTTCCGGATGGAAAAATGTGCAATTGTCCCCCCTTGGAGTGGAGCAAAACAAAGCACTCATGAAGCAGATAGAGGGGTGGCAGTTTGACGCCGTGTATTCATCTGACCTGCAGAGGGCGGTGGCGACAGCGGACTTTCTGTTTGAGGGCAGAATTAAGGTTGTTATTGATGAACGTCTGAGGGAGTGCAATTACGGGCGTTACAATGGTTCTTCATCAAAGCTGGTGGAACCGCTTCAGAGAAAATATGTCAAAGATCCCTTTCCGGAGGGGGAGAGTTACGAGCAGGTGAAGCAAAGGATCCGGTCCCTGCTGGATGATCTCATGACGGACTATGCGGGAGCAGACCTGGCTTTTGTGTCGCACAAGGGCCCGCAGTTGGCATTGGAAGTCCTGCTGAACGGAAAGAGCTGGGAACAGGCCTTTGACGAAGACTGGCGAAAAACGGGAAGCTGGCAGCCGGGTTGGCAGTATCTCATCGGAGACAAGCCAATATATGATGGATGAGCAGGGCCGAAGGATGCGTACCATCGCCACGGATACATAAACAGTTGGGTTTTTGGTCTCGAAGTTTTAGTTTCCACACCTGTTATTCATCTCGAACCTGAAATTACTCCTGAATTTCAACTGTCTGATGCAGCGGTTCGAGTCACCGGATTTGAAATCACAATATGGCAATCTGGATTGCGATCATCCTTGGCATCATCCAGGGCATATTCATGTTTTTTCCAGTCAGCTCGACCAGCCACCTGGCGCTGGCACAGCACCTGTTCATATGGACCGGCCAGGAGCTTCCTCCCCCCCGAATCGGCAGAAATGATCCTGTTCGATCTGGTGGTTCATGTCGGGACCCTGATTTCGATTGCCATAGTTTTCCGAAACAGTCTGTCGCGGTTCCTGCATGACAGTTTTTTCGGATTCCTGGCTGCTGCGCGGGGCGACATGACCCCCAAAGACCGGTTATTTGTGAAGCTCACCCTGCTGGGACTCTTTTCCGTTCTGGTTACCGGGCTGATCGATTTGCCGCTCAAGGTGTATTTTGAATCGGTTTTCGCCCAGCCCGTCCTGATCAGTGTGACCCAGGTTATAACAGGATTGCTGCTCTGGTGATTTTCCTGGTGCACATCTGAGCGGCTGATCCATGGAATAACGGACTTCATGCGACCGATGGCCCTGCAAAATTTGTTTACACTGGAGAGTCATCTTTTTCATACCAAAGAGGTCAGTCATGTTTCAAAGAATTGAGGAAAAAACCACTTTAATGGCACAACGACTGCTGTTTTATATCTCGCTTGCAAGCTATCTGCTCCTGATGCTGCATTTCATGCTTCTGACGGGCGGGGCCCTTACCACGGCCAACGGACAGCAGATGGTTGTCGATGATGCCGGAGTAACCGACTACAAGGCGTTCCAGCTGGAGGCCTGGGCCGGCACCGAGGAGAGTTGGATTCTGCCGGCCGTGAGCCCGCTAAGGGGTCTTGAACTTGCTGCCGGAGCGGTAATTACGGACGATGAGACGTTCGCCGTCACCGAAGCAAAGTACATGTTCCGGGCACCCGCAAACAACCGTGCCGGATTCGGAATAGTCGCGGGGGCGCTGGCCGCCCCCTTCGGGGAGTTTTATTCCTATGTGCCTGTCACCCTTCCGCTTATAGATGAGCGGGTAGTACTGCACGGTAATCTGGGTTATATGTTAGAGCGCCATGAGGAAGAACATGGCGATCACAGCCACACTCACGAAGATCATTTCTTCACCTGGGGGGCGCGGGCCGATGTGGCGCTGGCCGCCCCGGTGACGCTGCTCGGCGAGTTATTCGGGTTGAACGACGAGACACCGGACTTTCAGGTTGGTTTCCGGCTGGAAATCCTGCCGGGACTTCTTGAAATGGATTTCACATACGGCAACAATTT
>SKNT01000059.1 GCA_007120385.1 Balneolales bacterium | reverse complement strand
GTCCCCTCCACCTGCAAAAGTGCCTGCTGCACGGCCCCGAAGAAGTCGATGTCGCTCATCTCGTGGATCTCCTCTATCAGATGCGCCAGGACCTCGGTGTCCGTCTCGCTCTCGAACTGGTGCCCTTTCCGCTCCAGATCCTGCCGGATGACATTGTAGTTTTCGATGATCCCGTTGTGGACCAGCGCGAACTGCTTGCGTGAGCCGGTGTGAGGATGCGCGTTGGCATCGCTGGGTTCACCGTGCGTCGCCCACCGGGTGTGGCCGATGCCGAGCGTGCCATGCGGATCCTTTTCCGCGATCAGCGCGGCCAGATCACGGACCTTGCCGCGAACCTTCAGCACCTCAAGATCGTCGTTGAGCAGCGCCATACCCGCCGAGTCGTATCCCCGGTACTCCAGCCGCTGCAATCCTTTCAGTATTACCTCCGAAGCCCTCCGGCCTCCCGCGTATCCTACAATCCCGCACATAAGCTCTGTTTGATGGTTGTGATTTCTCTTAATTCGCCGGATGACAGCGCTCCGCATCATGGCTGCCGGACTGTGCCGCTGAAATGCATGGTTCGCTCACACTGTCTCTCCCGGACATTACATTACAGGTACTGAAAATATTGAAAATAACGTCGCAACAAAAATTATTATTTATATTTGTTTTAAAATTAATTGTGTTATCTTTGCCCTCTTTGGAGCCGGGACGATGCGGGCCTCGCACCGATCGATCCGGCTGACGGACTGTGGAACCGAGAGAACTATAAATCATACCAGGAGAATATGACCATCTGTTTTTTTGAAGATGAGGGAGACCGGCTATTTGCGCCGCTGACACTTACGCGTCCGGTGGACGACCTTCGCATCGGTATTTTCACCATCCGGGAAAAATGGCAGCGGCATCTCGGGATCAGGCGCACGGCGCGGGTTGCCCGCGAGCCGCTGACGTACCTGTTCAGGAACGATTTTCCTGATGAAAACGGTGAAACAGGCGCCCGGAGCAGCGCTGATGAGAGCCCGGTTTTATGGATCAACGCGAGGTGGCTGCCAGACCCGGAAGCGGCGGTTGCGGTCAGGGAATTGAAAGAAAATCACTACCTCCTGCGGGAGGGCAAGGTTGTAGCTGTGCGGGTGGGACAGGATGAAAGCCGTGCGTTTTACAGAGAGCGCATCCGAAGTTTCTCCACTGACGGCCCGATCGTAGATATGCATCCGGTCGAAACCGGAGCGGGTACCATGCTTGATTATCTGTGGGATCTGTTTTTGAAAAACGATGCTGAGATCCGTAATGATGTGGCCCTGCTACGATCGTTGAAATCCCTGCAGACACCCAAATGGGCGGGAGTGGTCCTCAGCCACCCGAAGAATATCTATGCGGAGCCTGGGGCGCGCGTAGATCCCGGCGCCATTATCGATGCCTCGGAGGGGCCGGTATATCTGGGTCCGGACAGCCACGTGATGTCCGGCGCTGTGATACAGGGGCCCTCGGCGCTGTGCGGACAATCGGTATTGAAAATGGGAACACGGGTCTATTCCGGCACCACCATCGGTCCGGTCTGCAAGGTCGGCGGTGAGGTGCAGAATGTGATTATGCACAGCCACTCCAACAAGGCGCATGACGGATACCTGGGCAACAGCCTGATCGGCCAATGGTGCAATCTGGGTGCATTCACGACCACATCCAACCTGAAAAACAATTACAAACCGATCAAGATACCGGAGTGGGCGACCGGACACATCTACAAGTCATCCCTGCAGTTTTTCGGCACGGTGATGGGCGATCACGGCAAAACGGCCATCAACACAACCCTGTCCGCCGGCACACTGTGCGGGGTCTTCTGCAACATCTTCACCTATGGCTTTCCGCCGAAACATGTCCCCTCGTTCAGCTGGGTAAGTCCGCACAAGACCGAGCCATACCAGTTTGAAAAGGCGATGGAGACGGCCGAGATCATGATGCAGCGCCGGGATGTACCGCTCAGCCGTGACTATCTTCTCATGATGAAGCACATATTTGACCATCGTGAGAAGACGGGGTGACACAGGCGCACTAATTGAAAAAACTTTTCAGGGCCACTATTGTAAAATCAAAAAGAGTCCGTATCTTTGGTTTCTACTTCAAAATCCTGATTTCAGGATTCCGGCGGCACCCGGTCCGGAGGATCGACGCGCCGCAACACTGCCGAAGTGGCGGAATTGGTAGACGCGCACGTTTCAGGGGCGTGTGGGAGCAATCCCGTGCGGGTTCGAGTCCCGCCTTCGGCACATCATGATGATAATAAAACGCTGTATCTCGTTGAGGTACAGCGTTTTATGTTTTATTGATATTTACCTTGGTAGCACCCTTGTGGCACAAAGTCCCAATTTAGTAAGCCCGAGATCCATTTTATCACCCCGCTTCCACCGTAAAAGTTAAAATAGTCAATCCCGAAAGCAACGAACAGAAAAGCCATAGCGCTTACTGATGTAACACCTGTAGACTTAACCATTGGTATTGATCAGACTCCGAAGCCAGGAGTAATTTTTATCGACCTCTGTAGAACTACCATTTTCTTTTCTACCCAGCCAATCTCTTCACTTTCCGGGAAGCTTACAATGGAACCCCATCGGGGAAAGATTCTGTGGTCATTTCTGTCAAATAAAGTGACTCAAACTTTTCACAGAGAAATAGTAGAGCTTCGAGATGTCTTCATGCAATCTAACATGAAGCAGAGCATTTCCTGGATTAAAAGCTATTCAGGCCGGCGATGCCCTGGCCCCGGATGAACTGGACATATACTTCTTTCAATACATCCGCATCATAGGTGCGCCCGCAGGTATCAAAAGCCTCTTTGACCAATTTACGCTGACGGCGGCGCGGCGGACCTCCCATGGCGACAGTAATCTGGAGGACATCGAGGGCCAGAGTTTGCTTTCGTGTATCAAGTCCGGCCAGTCGCTCGCAACACTCCTTCCAGTCGCACACATGGTCAAGCGAATTCGGATCCATCCCGAGCAGATCGAAAAGCCTCTTCAAGATAAGCAGAAAATTCGGGTGTGTATCCCTGGCCCGCATGATTGTTTCGGCGACGAGTGATATGAGTAACCGTTTTTCGTCTTGATCGAAGGCGTCAGACTCATTCTTGATGCGTTCTTCAATTTGCCGGATTGCGACAGGTGCTGCAACGCGGCCCCGGGCTTCGCGCAAGGTCCAGTAGCAGATTACACCATTCCAGACTGCATAAAGTGGTATTGCGATAAAGGGCAAGAAAGATCTCAGCGCCATTCTTGCCAGAATACGCCGCATCAGCAGGCGTAAAATGATACTCGTGACGCCGATTTTTGCGCGATAGGCAAGTGTATACAACAGCATCTTCAATCGACTGATTCGCAGGTACGGATCAATTCCATAGATTTTTGTACGTGGATTCGGCATGTCGAGCGCGGCACGAGAAATCCCGATACCTATGACGTCATCCCCCCGGTTAATTGCAAGACTTAGTCCACCAATGGAAGAAATGCGGGCAGCACTCTGAAGCATGAGCCGGTACAAGTAGAATATTTCGATTACCGTAATGATACCGGCGGAAGTGAGGTGCGCGGCCCAATAGGGTGCCAGTTCATCCCAGTTAGCGGTATCCATATCATCGACAATCCAGCTGCTCAGCCCCAGCTCGAGTCCGGCAATGATGGCACCTGAAATTGCCCCGGTAATGACGGCAAGCCAGAGGGCCCTGCGTTCAATCCCCCGGATTTCTGCAATCTGCTTGTCACTCCATACATCGACAGCATTCTCTTCCCGGCGGCTCGTTCGCCTGAGAAAATCAAGACCCTTGCGCTCAATGAAATTAAGATTATCTGTATACGGGTTCTTGCTGCTCTCCATAATTCTGATAAACCAATGGGTTTAACATTTTTAATTTGACGGTTTGGAAGGGTAAAATATCTTATTTAGTTCAGAATGTATACCTGAGGCCTGCGTTGATTTTTTGCCCGTCTTTGGCCATGCAGTCCCGCCTTCGGCACCCAAAGCCATAAGGCGTTTATATACAGCGCTTTGTGGTTTTTTTATTTTTATTGGTGTAACTATGGTGTAACATTTATCGATTAAGATCACCATCATACCAATAGTGGGAGAAAGACCAGTCCGGATTTTGAAGGAGCTGATATAAACGAAAAACGGCTACCCCGACGATGCGCTGTCAGAGTAACCGTTTTGTTTCAATGTTGCTTCGGGAGCAGGCTTCCTACTTCACCAGCATCATTTTGTTGACCCTGGTGAAGTTGCCGGCCTGGATGCGGTACATGTAGACGCCGCTGGCCAGGTTGGCGGCATCGAAGCTGACCGTGTGCACACCGGCGTCGCGGGTACCATTCACCAGCGTAGCCACACGCTGTCCCTGGATGTTGAACACCTCAAGGGTCACGTGGGATGTCTCGGGGATGGAGAACTCGATGCGGGTGGTCGGATTGAACGGGTTCGGGTAGTTCTGGTGAAGCTGAACCTGCGATGGAAGCTGCATCCGGTCCTATTCCCGTTCGACGTTCACGGTGGTCTTAATAGCTCCGGCGCCGAAACCGGAGAAGCGCGTAGTGGTGCCGGTCACGGTCTTGTCGGTGGTATTCACTACCGAGGGCAGTTCCTCCCATTCCGATGTGGCCTCGTCGAAGCGCAGCAGAACGAGATCCTCTTCGTTTTCCACGCCGGGTGGCAGGTTGTCGGGATCGTAGCGCACGGTTACCCTGCACCGGTTCGGAGAAGGTGGTGCCCGGCGGGCCCAGGTAGATCATCACGCCCGATATATTGGCCCCTTCAGGTACCACGGTAAAGGTGCCCACTTCTATATCGATCACTTCATCGGTCGCACCAGCCGGGATCACAACTTTGGATCCGGACTCCTCGTCCTCGACCGTGCCACCGGTACTGCCAATCGGCTCGGTCTTTGCGACCTGTACCTGTACCCCGCCCGGGCGGCCCAGTTCGTACATGTAGACCGGGGTGTCGCGGTAATTCATATCCTTCCGCTGCACGACCAGGAAATTGAGTTTTCCGTCCCCATTGAAATCGCCGACAGCCGATCTGAACTGGCGATTGACAATATTCCCGGGTGCGGGTGCGCCCATGCCAACACTTCTATTGGGTGCTTCAAACACAACATCCGGCTCATCATGAAACCTGTCCCGGCCATAGTGCAATACTGCGTTTGTCAAGTTACCGGAGCCGCCGATCATGAGCAATTCATCACGCCCGTTGCTGGTGAGGTCGGGTATTCCTGTCATCAGCATTCTGCCTGCGAACGAGACATATTCAAAATCGGATGCGAAAATCGACATAATACTGTTATGCAGTGGGAGCAGTTGATCCGGCTGGTCTCCGGTAATCAAACCGTTGAATATATGCACACTTGGCGTCCCCTCAGACGGATTTGACGGCCGCCGGTGTGTAGTCGGTTTCGCAGCAATTCCACGAAACCCGTTGCCGTTGAAATCACCTGTGGCGATTTCACTCATGCCAAAGTTTGACATTCCATAACCAGCCGACATGGAAGCGGCATCCTGACGCAGGACAAGGTCAGGATTACCAAAATCCGCGTTACCGTCCCTCCCATAAAATATGTTTATCCGGCCTCCCCCTCCAACCCCAAAAGCCTGGCGGTCGGCACCTCCTCCCTGGAACAGATTTACAATGGCAAAATCATCAATGCCGTCGCCGTTGATGTCACCGAGCCCTGCAAGTGTACCTCCGATGCCTGGACCAAGATCAACATCCGCAAATCCGATGGAAACATCGGGTGTTCCATTCAGAAACTCAGGTCCGCCAAGGTAGAGTACAGCCGGCAGCACACCCAGAACCTGATCCCTGAGATATGCCGACGCAATGATCAGATCATCATTACCGGAGTTGTTTACATCCCCGGCATTGGCCATGGTGCTCAGTGCGTTGGTGATTGTTCCCGACATCCCGGGATAAACCTGATCCTGACTCACAGACCGCAGTGGTGCATTTCCGGGAATTCCCCCACCCTGATAAAGCATAACCATCGATCCTTCCCCGCTGGAAGTCATCACAACGATATCCCGCCGGCCAGAATCAAGAAAATTACCAGCAAGGACATCAGTAATATTCACCCCGGCGCCCAGGACCCATGTTTTGGCCGGGATTTGCCAGTTTGACCCTCCCTCAAAGAAAGCAAGGCTGTTGGGCAAAGGAAAGGAGTTGTAATACACGGCGAAATCATCAGCTCGTTTCCTGTCACATCCCCAAGGGCATAGACATACTCGGCTCTTGTCCGGATGAAATCTCTCATGTCAACAACCTGGCTTTCAAAACCGGGTGTATCACCTCCCCTGATGAGCAGATAACCGGCTTCGAGATCGGCATTATTAACGTAAGAAACGACATGGTCATCCTTGCCATCACCGGTCAGGTCACCGAAGCGCATATTTGTAACACAAAAGGCACATAAAAATGGATTACTGAAAGGATAGGGATTAGCGGTTTCCTGACCTGGCAGTGCCTCCCCGAAAACCAATCCTGATGACAGGCCCGAGGGAAATCCGGCCAGCCTGAGCGGCCCGCCAGCCGTTTCGCGGGTAATAAAATCTGTGGTTCCGTTGCTGTTCAGGTTGCCGGCCGACCACACCACCTGCGAGTGCAGTACCGATGGCTCCTGAAGAAACAATGGCCCGCCATCCGTCGAGACCGGGTAGTAAAATGCTTTATCTGTGGCAAATCGATCATGGGTCAGGATAAGGGATGGAGCCGAGCCAGCGTCAAGAACGGCTGCAAAGGCAAGGCCGCTGGTCCATCCCTGTGTCAGATTCCCGAATTCAATAATCTGTTCCAGGGAAGCACTCCTTTCGGCATTTATGGTGATCAACACGGCATAACTCGCTGCCGGAGAGCTTTGGTTGGCAAGCAGCACGATATAGCTCTGTCCGTTGTGGGTAAAGACATCCGACAGATATGCCGTTCGTTGGAAATCCGGAGCCCCGCCAGGCATGAAATCACGGAAATCGTAGGCACGGAGTTCAAAGTCCGTTGCCCCGGAAGCGCCATAAAGCACGTAAAAATGTTCAAATGGAACCGGGGGGATTACCGTAAACACCATATCATTGAATCCGCTGCCATCCAGATCGGCATTGAACATTGTTCTGTTGATCGTCTGGGTCCTGCCCTGAAAACCACTATCGAGTTCAAATTGAGCTGTTTCAACACCGGTCTCATTGAACGTATAGAGGATGGGATTTTCGAATATATTCCCGGATATCAGTTTCGATTTTCCGTTTCCGGTCAGGTCACCCGCAGGATAAGCCAAATCGAAAAACACGTGTTCAGGTTCAAAGAGTGCTGTTCCTGAATAGAACACAAGGGTCCGGTCGGCCAGAGTTGCCGGATCATCATCCCTCGGATCCGGGCGCGCGGGATAGTGGCTGACCAGGTCGGTAGTGCCGTCACCGTTCAGGTCGCCGGCGGGTATCAGCGCCTCCCAGGCCTGGAAATTTATCATTGGATTGGGATTCGGCCATGGTATCCGGTTGTAGATTTCCCCAATGGGCCGCCTGACTTCATAGCTGCCGGACAACTGCATCACGTTCTGCCTGAGACTGCCTGCATCGGCTTCGCCAAGCTGAATGTCCTCCAGAAAGATGTTACCGTCATGATCCCGCACCTGCGCATGACCGATACCGGCGCCAACCGTCGCAATTATCAAAACCATGACCGCAATTAAGGTGCCGCTTAATTCCCCATGACATACTTTGCCGGTGATATTTTCCATAGGTTTACACTCTTAATTTTTGACTATCAATTGATTAACCAGTTACTCCTATCTGGCAGCGCTTTGCCTGCAACACCTTGTTAATGCACGAAACTGCGCCCAATAATAGAAAAGAAAACTGACTTGAAGTAATAGGTCCGAAAAATAATTTTTTCAGGCTCATTCTGCCTTTGCCTGTGTTTTTTTTGTGCTGTCGAAGATAAGTCATTGACAAGTAAGGCCTTTCGGAAAATTTTCCTTATCTCTGTTTTGGAAGTCTTGCCGTGATGATGAATGAAAGCAATTATTACAACACGCCCTCCCACTGGACCCCGGTGATAGCAATTTTTTCCAGCCCGATATTCTTGATTATAAATTGAATGGCATGACCGAATAATCCCACAGTATTCTGATGACCACGGTTAATGGCAGATCCGGAAATGACACGACCTACTTCGGTGAACGCAGCAAATCCCGTCAATCAAACAGATCCCTGATTGTGTCCCTGATCTGCTCGCCACCGCTCCGGAGCGCTCCCTTCAATGCCTCTTCAGCGATATCCTCTGCAATCTTTTTGATTACATCCTCAAGGGCTTGCTGCCCCCCGCCCCGCCCGAGGTCGTGAAGCTCTACGGAGGAGATCTCAACTCTTTCCGATCGCTCCCCGCCCACTTCGGTATACAGGTCCGCAGAACCGCCTGTCATTAAAAAATGATCGATCACCAACTTTTTGTCCGTGGTTTCACCCGCTGTAATACTCCTGACATGCTGAAGAATGGTGTTGATGTTATTCTCTGGAAGTTTCTGCTCCACATATATCTGAGGGGAGGTGACAATAATTTCCCGCACTATCACTTCACTGGAAAAAAGGGACAATGGTTTCAGTTCAATGGATAATTCTTCCACCTGAAAGGCGTACTCCTGCTGATAATTATCCGGATTTGCCACCCTGAAACCGGAGATCGTACCTTTTCCCGAAAAAGGTGAAATGGTTACACGGTCAACAGTGACTGCCGTCCCGGTCATCTCTGTACCTGTCTCTTCAATACCTGATTTTACAATGGCGTTGATGCTGAACATCACCACCAGAAACAGAATAACAATTATGGCAAATATACTGCCCGCGATGATGTACAGTATCTTCATGGTTTCAGGCTCTCAATGGTTTAAATCTCTCAATTTCAGTTGTTTGTGCTGTCACAGTATACAAACAAATCGGGTGAGATGTTCCATGGAGAATAACATTCCAGCTCATGGCTGCAGATAGTTGCGGGCCTGCTACCGGGAGAGGGTTGAGATCATTTCATCCTGACTGGTAAAGTGCCAGGTCCAGTTGACTCCCCAATGGTTGTGGTCTTCTTCGCTGCCCGCGATGGTCTGTCCGGCCTGATCCACTTCCGTTTCTGTAATGAATACCCAAAAAGCCGAGCCCACTGTGCGCTCAAACTCATGCGTCTCGTCGCCGCAGGTCCAGAACTCCGACACCGGAATTGGATCCCAGGCGATGTTGAACCAGGCTTTTCGGGCAAAAAAGCCTCCGCCACCACCTCCGGTCGGCACGAAGTTGTGCGTTGAAAGAATGCGGCCTTCCGGAAGAGCGATGCCGCTTGCCTGACCGTTGACAGTGCATTCCAACTGAGTGCCGCTGATCTCCCAGTCGAGCGTGCCTTCCACCAGGGAATACATGAATCCAAAATGTGCCGATTCTTCGTGGATATCGGGGTAGGGCAGCGCTTCAAAGGTAACGTCCATATGCACGCGCTCTTCCAGTTCGCCGGGTATGACTCCAGTCAACGTGCCGGTCCATCGGGCGCAGGCCATGTTTGAATAGTGGACCTGGGGCTGCTGATTCCCGCGCCAGGTAGCCTCGGGGTAGTTTTCACTGGCTCCGGTGTGCAAGCTGTTTGAGTGGATGATGATGACCTCTTCGATGTTCTGGCCGCTCAGCTCCCGGCAGAACGCGACAACCGGTTTGCCGGTCCAGTCCTGCAATTGCCAGCCCTCACCCTGAATTTTCACCAATGCCTGGACATCCAGCCCTTCTTTCTGCTCCTCGTGTAGCGGCGATGTCACGAACAAGCCGGTCATCAGGTCAAGTTTTGTGCTGTACCCATTGAAAAAAGCAACGGAGCGTATATTCGGATCATCAAACTGGAAGTGAGTGTATTCGGCCGCCAGGTATTTGACATCGTACATCAATGTGGCAGTCTGATTATCGAGTCCACCGCCCAGGGTCAACGACTCCGGGGTGGTAGGCACTCCGCGCTGCAACTGAGGCTGTGCTGGATCCCAGACACGGTACTGCCTGGTCTGCTGGATATCGTCCCGGTTCAGATTGAGGACCGGAAACCCGGGGAAGGTTTCCTCGAAACCCTTGTCGGAGTTGCGCATGGCCCGCAATGCCAGTTCATTGGCCTGCAGGCTGGTATGGTTTGAAATCCGGTCGAATACCTCCTTGATGATTGCCGGAGCATGGGTCTTGGACAGATAAAAGAACCACAGGTAGGCCCCATAATTGCGATCAAATGAGGTGTCGTCCAGTGACAGGTACGGCGTACTCAGAAATGACCGGACCATTCTGTGTTCCTGCTGGATGTTAGGCTGCACGTAATCAATCGCCCAGTTGGCGGTTGCCTCCATCATCCATTCGTAATTCGTGTGGTGGACATGCAGGTCGTAGGCAAACTGAAAGGCATGCATCAGCTCGTGGATGAGGACAGCCAGCGAGAGCGGGCGTTCAAAAACGGTGGATTTGAACACGATCCATGCTGGCGTTTCCTCGAACCTGCCGGTGTAGCTGAAAGTCTTGCCGTGGTAGCCCAAATCCCTGGGCCCGAGCCGAATCACATCCAGTCTGGGATCGCCCCCGTGATTTGGAATGGCCTGTCCCGTTCTGGGGTCCACATGATCGGGCAACGGCTCCTTGAGCCCAAGCTCGGAGAGTTTTTCCCATGCATTTTCAATGAAATTCACGAAGAACAGCTCAGCTTCGCGGGTAATTTCCCTGTATCCAGCACTGCATTCCAGACAGTCCCGGAACCAGTATCTGATGTTTGCACCATCAATATAGGTCCAGTCTTCACTCACCGTACATGAGAATCGGAATCTGTAGGTGCATGGCGGCACATCCGCTGTTTCCGGGAGTCCCTTTTCCGAGCCGGATCCGGTTCCGGATGTCTTTCGCCGCAAATCCCACCAGCTGCCTTCATAGAACGGTTGAACCAGGAACGGGCCTACGGTTTCCCGGGCTTCCGGCGAGAGATCATCAAAGCGCTGCATCACCTCCATCTGGATCTTGCCGCTGAACAACAGGGAATCGTTCCCCCGAAACTCCTGCGGCAGTCGCGGATCGTTGAAAGAAGCGAAAACCTGATAGATCAACGCGGTCTCCTCATCGATTTCTTCGTTCTCAAGCGCGCCGGATATTCTGTCGAAAGAGGACAGCCCGTCATCCGGAGGAATCCACGGAGCTTCCAGCGTGATGGTGGTGTCTCTGGACGCAATCTCGATCACCTGATTGATGAAGGTGTAGAGTGCTTGTCCTTCCAGATAGTAAAAGCCGGACTTGAGCTCGATTTCATCGGGTGTGGATGTCATAATCTCTGTATCCACTCCCATCACATACAGTTCATACCCGGGCTGATCACCGGAGGCCCCCTGTTCCACGAGAAATGTCACCCGGTTGTTCCGGCTCATGGCCACTTCGAGGGTGTCATCGGTATCTGGTGCGGTCATCTCCCGGGCGCCGTAACTCTCCATGGTCACCCGAACGGAATAGGATTCCACTTCAGCAATTCTGGCAACGGGAACAACCTGAAGCTGGTTCTGTCCCGGCAGTCCCGGCTGCACCGACAGCACCGGTCCCGGACGATGAGCGGAAATACCAGTCTTGAGAAGATTGATCGTTTTGGATTCCGCACCGGTCACCCTCAGCAGATATACACCGGTTGGGAGATGCGCCAGATTCAGGTTCAGGGTATGATAGCCGGATGCGAGCGTTAGCCGTTCTATTGCAATCCGTTGTCCCAGAACTGTAAAGACCTCTATTGTCAGTGCCTGTTCTTCCGGAATAGCCAGGTCTGCTTTTGTTTCCGCGACAAACGGATTGGGATAGTTGCCGCTTAATGCAAACGAATTTGGAACCTCCGTGTCGCTGTGTTCTGCGCCGGTCTCGGAAAGGTTGATCCTGGCGCGACCATCCGGTCCGGTGTGGGTGGACAGCACCTCAACTCCGTCAGCAAGAAGTGTCACCTGTGCTTCATGCAATGGTTCGAGCGTGTAATCATCCAGGACCAGGACATCAAACGCGATGCGGCTTTGGGCCTGGGCCGCATCCACAATTGATGCGAAAAAGAGAACCGGGAAACACAAAAAACGGAACATATTCCGCCCCATCACAAGATGTCATTGAAATTCACGCGATCCCGGTTACGTGCGCCCGGGCAGATTGTGGTACCATGACTGATCACGTTCACCAGAACAGATGGTGTGGTACCATGACTGATAGTGGTACCTGAGCAAATTGCGAGGTACCTGCAGGTTCGGACTGACTCCGGCCTTCAGCCAGATGCCTTCTGCCTGCATGCTATGGCGTTGCCTTGCACTGGCCGACACCGATCACCTCCATGATGAATTAATACATTATTAT
>SKNT01000175.1 GCA_007120385.1 Balneolales bacterium | reverse complement strand
GGACGCGGATATACGCCGCGATCTTTGATAGCTGCACGATGCTTGCCGGACCACGTAATTTTTTCTTCCTCCCGCAATGCCAGCAGCAGATCCAGCTTTTCAGCAAACAGTTCGTTGTAGTCGTTCAGCTCAAAGCCGAACAGGGGGAATGACTCGATGAACGATCCGCGTCCGGCCATGATTTCCGCCCTTCCGCCGGACAGCAGATCCAGCGTCGCAAACTGCTGGAAGACACGCACCGGATCCTCGGAACCCAGAACGGTCACCGCGCTGCTCAGACGGATGTTTTTGGTCCGCGCAGCCGCAGCCGCCAGAAGGACGGGGGGCGCCGATGCCAGGTATTCCGGCCGGTGATGCTCGCCGATGGCATAGACATCCAGTCCGGCCTGGTCCGCCAGTTCGATCTCTTCGAGCATGTCCCGAAGCCGCTGCTCAGGGCTGCGGGCTTCACCCGTATCCGCCAGCGGGGTGTTTTCGACAAATGTGTAGATTCCGAGTTCCATAATTTATAACTGTTGTGCCGGGTCAGTTCCCGTTTCAGAGTTTGGTCTTTTTTTTCGATTTTGGGGTTGGGAATGGATTTGGGACCTGGAACAGATAAAGTCCCGTTCCATGCATGTACCTGCATCCAGATGTAACAATGAAAAACCATTATCCATTGCAAAGGGTTTCAGCTGCGCTCACATCGTTGCATGCACGGCGCTGCAACAACGGCATGGCGCCGCGTTGCGCAGCTGTGCTGCTTCTATCGGCATTTCTGATGTCAGGGTGCCTGAGCCCTGTTGCCGAGCTTTACCCCGACGATCCGGAAAAACGGCAGGTTCCGGTACATATCGTGAAAGTGGGATGGCATGCCGGACTGGTTGTCGAATCGGAGCATCTTGGCGAGGAATTTCCCGAACACGAAGACATGCCCCGGGCCGAACGGCTCAAGATCGGCTGGGGTGATGACAAATACTACCCGGATCCCGACGCGTCATTCTGGCTGCTGCTGCGCGCGGCGTTCTGGCCCAGCCGGAGCGTGCTGCATGTAGTGGGGATGGATGTGCCGGCGGATTCCTACTTTCCCGGCGCAGAAGTAGTGACCCTGCATGTTTCCGAGGAGGGGATGGCCCAAATGTCGGAGTTCATTACGGGATTTTTCCGGTTGGATGATGACGGTTCGCCGCATTTCCAGGAATGGGGCCGTTACGGCAACAGCGCCTTCTACAAAGCGCGCGGCCGCTACTACCTTCCAAAAACATCCAACATGTGGACCGCACGCGCCCTGCGTTCGGCCGGTGTGCCTGTCACACCGGTCTATGGTGTCACCGCCGGAAATGTCATGCGCCAGGCGCGCAGAGCCGCTTCCCGGGATGAATCGGAATGACCTGTAACGGCCCCTGATTCCAGGCATCCGGGAACCGCAGTTCCGGGATGAATACCGATCAAAATCCACAAACGGGTAGTTTGGCAGCGTACTGATCAGACGGTCTGATCAATTGGTCAAATTTTTCTTGACAATCGAAAACATAGGTTGTAATTTATGGTTGACCATATAGTCAGACCGTATGATCAGTACATTTGACAGGAAATGCCTGGCGGTACTGCGGTGCCAGCCACGGAATGTCAAACAAGCAGCAAAGCCGCAATGCGGCTGGCAATATGATGAAAGAAACATTACATACCGTGAAACAGCACATGACATCCATCCCCAAAAAAAACACTGATGCCGCACCGGACCAGCAAACGGAACAGAAGATACTGGATGCTGCGCGGCATGTATTCCGCCGGGCAGGCTTTGGCGGAGCGCGCATGCAGGAAATAGCCGATCAGGCGGACATCAGCAAGCCGGCGCTTCACTACTATTTCAGAAGCAAGGAAAAACTGTTTCAGCAGGTTTTTGAAACGGATTTTGAAAGGTATATGGCCCCTCTCGGTATCATTATTCGGGATCCGGGCATGGACCTGGAAAAGCGGATCCGGACCTTTGTCAGCTCTTACATCGAAACTCTGGCAGAGCATCCGATACTGCCGCTTTTCATCATGCACGAACTTGCCAACAATCCCGATCGCATTTCGGAATTTGTGGTCAACCGGCTGCTGTCAGGGAACAGCGATCAGGAGCACCCTGAGCGTCAGGGGTTCGGGATTTTTGTGAATCAGATCAGTGAAGGAGTGCAAAGCGGTTCATTTCACCCGGTGGATCCGGTGCAATACATCCTCAGCCTGCTTGGGATGTGCGTTTACCCATTCATTGCCCGTCCCATGATTAAAAAACTGCTTCAATTGCCAGAGGATCGGTACCGTCAGATGATGCTGGATCGCAGGCAGGAGGTGATCACGTATGCACTGCGCATCCTCGTCAGGGACCAAAACCGCCTTTCACATCCTGCAAAATGAATAAATCGCCGGGGTAATGCCATGAACCTGTTATCTCTTCTCATCCTGCTTCCGTTGACGGTCCCGGACACGCTCTCGCTGGACCAGGCCCATGAGATGGCCGTTACGCGTTTTCCATTGGAGGACCGGGTTGCCTTGGAGCAGGATATCAGGACCTTGCGCCTGAAAAATGCCGATGTCCGGTGGCTTCCGCAACTCACTCTCGCAGGGCTGGCGCAATACCAGTCGGATGTCACCCGAATTGACCTGGATCTGCCGGGGATGCCCGGGGAATCCGGTTTACCGGTCCAGCCGAAAGACCGCTATCAGATCGCTCTGGAGGTCGAGCAGCCGCTGTACGACGGCGGCCGAACCCGCACCATCAGGGAGTTGGAGAATCACCGGTCTGACCGTGCCGTCAGCCAGGTGCGCGTGGAGCAGCATGAGCTCAGGGAGCGTGTGGATGCGGCCTGGTTCGCCATCCATTCCCTGCGCGCACAGCAAAAAGTCCTGGAACTCACCTCAGGCGACCTCCGCGAGAAAATCTCACTCATGCAGGCACAGGTGCAGCATGGTACGGCCACATCATCCTCACTGGATATCCTGAAAGCGGAACAGCTGCGCCTGAAACAGCAATCGGGCATGCTTGCGGCGCGCGAACGGTCGGCCCTGGCTGTTTTGGAGGAGCTGCTGGATGCACGGCTTTCACCCGAATCCGTACTGCTGCTTCCGGAGCCGCCGGAGCAGCTTCCGTCGCAACCGGAGGTGGGCAATCGTCCCGAAACCGCACTTTTCCAGGCGTACCGTGATGAGTTTTCGGCACAAAAGTCCATGGTGACGGCTTCGTACCGCCCGGTGGTATCGGCCTTTGGCCAGGCGGCGGCGGGACGCCCCGGGCTTAACCTGTTTGAGGACGAGTTCCAGCCCTGGTATGTCGTAGGCGTGCGGGCGCGATGGAATATTTGGAACTGGGGCAGCGCCGGCCGTGAACGCGAGGAACTCAGTGTGCGCAGCCGCCTTGTGGACAATCGGGAGGAGGTTTTTACCCGCCAAGTCCGCATGGCAG
>SKNT01000111.1 GCA_007120385.1 Balneolales bacterium | reverse complement strand
GCGAGCTGATGCAGCGCAATGTAAGTGAGCGTGACGCCGTGAAACGGGTCCTCCGGAGCATCTATCACAATTCCGGTATACGCAAGCGGCACAGTGTGATCACCGATTTCAGCGGCTCCGCTGATCCGCCCCTTTTCTTCAACCCGGACGGCACCCGGCCCGATACGCCCGGCACCCGCCGGCGCAATGATATCTACGCACGCGAGGCACGCCGGCATTTCACCGATCTTGGCAAAAAACTGCTCCGCAACACCCCGGGCATCCGCAAGGAGGATGTCACTCACCTGGTCACCGTCTCCTGCACCGGTTTCTTTGCGCCCGGTCCGGACTATTTCGTGGTGCGCGACCTTGGCCTGGACACCAGCACCGAGCGCTACCACATCGGATTCATGGGATGTTATGCCGCATTCCAGGGCCTCAAAATGGCACACTCCTTCTGCATGAACAATCCCGATGCCGTCGTTCTGGTCCTGTGCGTGGAACTCTGCACCCTGCACCTTCAGTTCAGCGACGACACCGACGCCATGATCTCCGCATCCGTATTTGCCGACGGCGGCTCCGGCGCACTTGTCAGCGCCCGCCGGCCGGCCGCTGCTGCCCCGTCTGATGGCATCATGCCGCCCGGCCAAACCGAAGACACCATGCCATCCGGCCAACCCTCCGGCACCATCCCGGCCCATCTGGAAATGCAATCCTTCCACAGTGACCTCACCCCTGAAGGCGAAGGTGACATGGCCTGGACCATCGGCAATCACGGCTTCGAAATGCGGCTTTCAACCTACGTGCCGGAAATCATTCGCAGCCACATCGGTCCCGCACTTGACACCATACTGCGCAAAGCCGGCCTCACCCGCCGGGGCATCTCCCGCTGGGCAGTCCATCCCGGCGGACGCGCCATCCTCGACAAGGTGCAGGAGGCCCTTGAGCTGGATGACGAGCAGATCGCCGCCTCACGCACCATCCTGCGCGAGTACGGCAACATGAGCAGCGCCACCATCCTATTCGTGCTCAAGGAGCTGGTGGATGCGCACCACGCCCCAGATCCGCAGACCGTCTTCGGGATGGCTTTCGGACCCGGACTCACCATTGAGACCGGGCTGTTCCGCATGGTTTCACCGTAACCCGCATCCTGAAAAGCCCGGGCATCTGCAGCCACATCGCAACCGCATCCACAACACCACATCAACCGGCAATCATGGTGGCCAACCGCACATACCGACTCCTCTCCGACCGCAACCCAGGGCTGATTGAGTGGATGGACCGGCCCTACTGCGACCCTGTCATGCTGCACAACACCTACCGCTACTTCCCGGTCATCAACCGGCTGATTTCGCGGTGGGATGCCGTTTACCGCCACCAAATCCGCCCCCGGCTCAGCAAACAGCGGCGGTACCGCCTGCTGGATGTCGGTTCCGGCGGCGGTGATATCACCAGGAACATCCACAAATGGGCGGTCAGGGACGGTTTTCTTCTGGATGTGACCGGCATCGATCCCGACCCCCGCGCACACGAATACGCCCGGAGTGCAGCAATCGGCAACGCCCGTTCAGCCAGCACAAGCTCCGGTGACAGCAGGGAACAGGACGGTCTGCGTTTTCTCCAGACGGATACCAGCCGGCTCCGCCGCGAGGGGGCGACATTTGATTTTGTGGTCTGCAACCACGTACTCCATCACCTTCCCGATGAGGGCCTCGCCGGTTTTCTGGATGACCTGTCGGCGCTGGCGACCCGGACGATCATCTGCAGCGACATCGAGCGGTCGGCCATCGGCTATTTCCTGTTTTCAATAGCGACATGGCCGCTGTTCCCCAACTCCTTCATCCGTGCCGACGGGCTCATATCCATCCGGAAAAGTTTCCGCGCCGGGGAGCTCAGGGCCATCGTCCCGCAGGGTTGGGACGTGATCCGGCAGTTTCCTTTCCGGCTATTGCTTATATTTGACAAGCAACCGGGCGACCGGCAAGCCGGAATCCATCACGGCAGCCGATAGTCCCGGCACCGCTTCTAGACTATATCAAGCATGGATGATTCATAAAACGCACAACCAAACGATCATCATCACGGCAGTGCATCATCAAACTATTGCAAGCAGCAAGGATTGTAACACAACATTGTATTCTGTGATGCATTTCCTTAAAACGGTACATTCATCATGTATCTATCCACAACAAAAACCTACGATCTGATCATTGCGGGAGCCGGTCCGACGGGATTATTTGCCGGGGTCCTGGCTTGCCAGTCGGGGCTGGATGTACTCATCCTGGAAAAAAACAGCAAACCGATCCTGCATTCACGTTCCATCGGGATCCATCCTCCCGCCCTGCAAATGATATCGGAGGCTGGTCTGCTGGATGCCTTTCTCAAAAAAGGGCTCAGAATTCGGCGCGGACACGCCCTTACCCGGTACCGCTGCCCGCTCGGCACCCTGGAATTCCGGGAGCTGCCCCCTCCGTTCAACTACATCCTTACGATCCCGCAATGGGTCACGGAGCTGATTTTTACCGAAAAACTGGTCGGGATCAAACCGGGAATAGTTCAGCGAGACGTGGCTGTCACGGGCATCATCCAGAGAGATGATCACTGTGAGGTTGCAACCCGCGAGGGCCGAAACGGTGAGGAACGCACTCTCCGCGCGCGGATGGTACTGGGTTGTGACGGGAAAAAGAGCACTATCCGGCAGATGTCCGGCATTCCTTTCCCGGGGGGGAGCTATCCGCACCGTTATGCCATGGGTGACTTTGCCGACCATACGGAATTCGACACCGATGCGGTGATCTTTTTGAGTTTGCGGGGACTTGTGGAGTGTTTTCCCCTGCCGGACGGAACGCGCCGCTGGGTTATGCAGCTGGATCCGGACAGGCCTTCGGAAAAGGCGACGGAGTTTGTGGAGCAGATGCAGGAGCGGTGCGGCATTGCCCCCGATCCGGACACCTGCTCCATGTTTTCGGTTTTCGGCGTTGAGCGCTATCTGGCAGAGCAATTATGGAAGGGCCGGGTGGCGCTGGCCGGCGACTCCGCCCACGTTGTAAGTCCGATTGGCGGACAGGGCATGAACCTTGGCTGGATCCATGCCTCCGAGGCGGTCCGCGGCGTGGCATCCGTGTTACGGGGTGAAATGACGCTGGAAGAGGCATCCCGCAGCTACAACCGGAGCGGCAGGAGCCGGGCCATGAAAGTGATTCGCCGCTCCGAGTTCAACATGTTTCTGGGAAACCGCAGCCGCATGCCCGGCCTTCGCAACCAGTTGGTCCGGCTGCTCCTCCTCTCACCCCTGCGCAGCAAGCTGATTCACCGTTTCACCATGCAGGGCTTGTGACGCGGCGCTGTGAATGTGACGCGATCCAGAGAATGAGGCCCGATACTGAGGATGCGGCGCTGAGAATGTGATGCGGTCCCGCCCGGGGCCGGTACGTCATTGTCCGTGCTTGTCAGCAGGG
>SKNT01000099.1 GCA_007120385.1 Balneolales bacterium | reverse complement strand
GGCTGGATGAGCTTGTCTTCGACACATTCGCCGAAGATCTCGTCGATGAGCTTGCCCTTGCCCATGGTGTTGTCCACCGGAACGCCCAGGTCGCGGGCCACCTGGCGGATTTCGTCCTCACTCATGCCGGACAGGTTTCTGCCGGTTTCCTCGGCGATGGCCTCGAGCATGGGCACGCGGCGCCAGGGCGTTTTGAAGTCGATCTTGTGTTTGCCGACCGGGATTTTGGTGGTGCCGTGCAGCGTGGTGACCACGTGCTCAATCATCTGCTCGACAAATGTCATCATCCAGTTGTAGTCTTTGTAGGCCACGTAGAGTTCCACCTGCGTGAATTCCGGATTGTGGAACCGGCTCATGCCTTCGTTGCGGAAATCCTTGGCGAACTCGAACACGCCCTCGTAACCGCCGATGATGAGCCGTTTGAGATAGAGCTCGTTGGCGATGCGCAGATAGAGTTTCATGTCCAGCGCGTTGTGGTGCGTCTCGAAGGGCCGCGCCGCCGCCCCGCCGTAAATGGGCTGGAGGATGGGCGTCTCGACCTCAAGGTAGCCCATGCCGGTCATGTAGTTGCGCATGGCCTGGATCATGCGGCTGCGCTTGGCGAACACCTCGCGTACCTCGGGGTTGACGATCAGGTCCAGGTAACGCTGCCGGTAACGATGCTCCTTGTCGGCGAAGGCGTCGTAGGTGACCTTGTTGCCCTCGTCGTCCTCAACCTCCTTGGCCACAGGCAGCGGGCGCAGCGTTTTGGTGAGCAGCACGAATTCCTCGGCGTGCACGGTCAGTTCGCCGGTGCGGGTCGTGAAGACAAACCCGCTGATGCCGACGATGTCGCCCAGGTCAATGAGCTTCTTGAACAGCGTGTTGTAGGTTTCGACGCCGACATCATCGCGGCGAATGTAGACCTGGATGGTGCCGGACTCATCCTGCAGGTTGAAAAAGGCCGCCTTGCCCATGATGCGCCGGGTCATGATGCGACCGGCCAGGCGCACCCGTTTCCGCTCGGCCTCCTCGCCTTCCAGCAGTTCCGGTTTGCGGCGGATCTCCTCCGCGTGGTGGTCGGTTCCAAATTCGTAGGGATAGGGATTTACGCCCATCCGGCGGATCTCCTCGAGCTTTTCACGGCGAAAACGCGCCTGTTCGGTCAGGCTGGGTTCGGGTTCATTCATGTGCAATCTGCGGTTGTTGGGTGATGCGTAAGTTCGCGGTCTGACCAGGTGCCGGCGGATGAAACGGTTCTGCGCAATTTCGGCATGCGAAGGCGGTATCATATGATCGTCCGGCCGGCTATCTGACAACCGCTAAAATTAAGGAATTGACGGGAAAGATTTTGGCATTAATTCGACCGCAGGCCAGACCGGGTGCGCACGGCAGTGACATGCTGACTTCAGTTTTTGTATATTTGCGGATGGAACCCGAACCTGCCTGAAACTTAAGAGGTGTACCGTTGCACTGGATGTTGAACACATACGTCCCCGTAGCTTTGCCCGAGGGGTGCTGGCTTCTGGCTGATGATCACCTTGGTCAGGAGGGAGCCTTTCCGATGCTGAAAGAACTGGCGGTTCACCAGGGGTTGGAAGCGGATCTGTTTGAGCTTCGGAAGCACGAAACCGGAAAGCCCTATGGTGTGATCGGCGACCGGATCATCGGGGTGAGCATCTCGCATTGCCGAAGCATGCTGGTCTGCGGGTTGCATGCCTCTGGCGAAATCGGCATCGACGTGGAGCAGGACCGGCGCAGGGTGCACCCGCGGCTGCAGGAACGCATCCGGCATCCCGATGAACAGTCCGGGCTGCCGGACGATCTGTGCTGCATACGAATTTGGACCATCAAGGAAGCTGCTCTGAAATATATGGGGACCGGGCTTCGCGTGGCCATGAACAAAATCCGCCTGGATATGACCGATGAGCTCCAATTCCAGGCAATAATCGGTCCGGACCGCATCGCCATCACCTCCTTCCCGTTTCGCGGACACTGGATCGCCGTTGCCGCAAATTAGAAAACGAGACGAACATGCCGAAACCGATGTCCCGATCTTCACGGATCCTCAGCAGCGTGGTTCCCCGCCAGGAAGAAATCCAATTTGAAAACATCAATCAGCCAACACTCTCATGATACAGGATGACCTGCACTGCACACGGTCTTTGCCATTCGGCAGGGAGGAACTGCTTGCCAAAATCAATGCGCATCCCTATGCCGGACAAGACGGCATACGCATGATATTCCTCCCCCCTCGGCTTGCGCCGAATAATGTCGACGAGTTTACCTATATCTACCGCCAGATCCAGGATACCGATTATGATGTGGCTGTGATCGTGGAACAGGACCGGTTTGAATCCTTCCGGAAGATACCGGTGCTGCCCGGCAATTCGGTGAGTACCGAATTCGGGACCCTTCGAATGGAAGAGCGGCTGCGGGATGATTTTTGTGATGAGGAAGACGACTTCTTTATTCGTGAGAAGGCCGACTTCAGCCAACTTGGCTTTTTCGACCATGTTTCGATGCTGCAGCTGGTGCAAAAGGACATTGAGGTGATCGGCCTGCAGTTGCTGGATGATTCGCCTCCGATTGTGCAGGAACTCACCTATGTGCTTAAGGAGATCCTGCCGTTCAAGAATGCCATTGCCATTTTCTGCTGTGAACTGCCGGCAAGGCATATGGAGACGTTTCAGATGCTCCAGCAGCTGATTCGGGAAGGGAATGACACGCGGCTTCTCAATCTGATCTATGGTGGCGATTCAGACATCAGTGGTGCCGGAATTTTTCTTGCCGGACTGATGACGGCCCGGGATCGTGAGCGGGAAATCCGTTTTTATCGCGAGCAGGTTTCGCAGCCGAAGGATCCGGAGCAGAATCTGCTGGCCGCCCATGCGGGATTTCCCGACCGCTGACCGGCGGAGGCCAATTCCCGGCCCCGTGCTCCAATCGCTTTTCAGCCTGTCGGCCCTTATCCACCATCCAATACTCCCACCAAACCCTAACCCCCCGATTCCATGACACCATTCGAATTGAGCAGGCAGCAATTCCCGCGCGGATTCACCATCATCGGGACAGGGCGGCTGGGGTCTTCACTGGCGCTTCGGCTGCACAGCAAGGGATATCTGATCAGAAGCCTCTACAACCGTACACTTGACTCTTGTGAACGCATTGCTGCGCAGACGGATACCGATACATACGGGACTTTTCCCGCGCGTCCGGCGGAATTGGGTGACGTGGTGTTCCTTTGCCTGCCGGATGACCAGATCGAAGCATTCGCCAAAAAGATGGGTCCGGTTAAGGACGGTCCGGCCTGGGTGCACACTTCGGGCGCGGCACCGGCCGATGTACTGCTGCCGCTGGCTCCGGACGGCAGGGGCATCGCCTCCATGCATCCGGTGCAGACTTTCACGATCAAAAACCGTGAGACGGCTTTCAACCAGTGCTTTGTCACCCTGCAGGGTGATGCGGTGTTGTGCGGCCAGCTAAAGAAGGTGGTTGAGGCCATCGGGGCAAGGCCGCTGCTGGTCGACAGCCGGCAGAAAACCGCGATACACCTGGCTGCCGTGTATGTGTGCAATTACATGGCGCCCCTTTTTGCGGCATCACAGGGTCTGCTGCGGGATAATGGCCTGGAGATTCGGGCCCGCGACCTTTTCGGGCCGATGGTGAGGCAGGCCGTGGAGGGGCTGCTCAGCAATCCGCCGGCGGAAGTGCTGACCGGACCAGTCATGCGGGGCGACACCGGCACCATTGACCGCCATTTGAACGTGCTGGCCGATTCTCCCGAATGGATTCAGCTGTATCGCATGCTCGGCAGGGCGACCCTGGAGCTGGCTCAAACACTGGAGACGAGGGACCGCTTCGCAGACGATGAGATGATGAAACGTTTTTCCGCTACGGACTGACAGCAATACCTGAGCAGCAATATGACAAAAACCGGCAAATTACCTGAATCAAACGATGAGGGCGATTTTTTCGAACGGGTTTATGACGTCGTCGCCCGAATTCCGGAAGGCAGGGTTACCACATATGGTGCCATTGCCCGGCATCTGGGCACAGGTGGTAGTGCGCGGTTGGTGGGATGGGCGCTTAACAAGACACTGGCCGGCGACAAGTCCATGCTGCCATGCCACCGCGTAGTCAACCGCAAGGGTGAACTGACCGGAAGCACATGGTTCGGCGGGGATATCATGGAGCAGATGCTACGGTCGGAAGGCATCACTTTTGACGAACTGGGACGGGTGGACATGTCCGCCCACTACTGGGAACCCTGAACTGCATCCCGGTGCAAGTGGCAGTCGGAATAAATCTTCGTATCTTTGGCACCAGATCAGCTGCCAAACCGTTTTATCTGCGAAAGAAGCGCAAATTTGATGACAAAACCCGCAACAGAAAACACATTGCCCGAATCTGAGAACAAACCATCGGAATCTGTACGCATGCCGTCGGATCCCGAAGGCTTGCCACCTGAAACTGCACACATGCCATCCGAATCTGCACATGGATCGTTGCCTTCCGGAAAAGACCGGCACTGGAAAGAAACATCCTATCCGGTGATGGAACATTTTCACACCATCCAGGGAGAAGGCGTGCATACCGGGCAGGCGGCCTACTTCATCCGGCTGGCGGGGTGTGATGTGGGATGCTGGTGGTGTGACGTGAAGGAGAGCTGGGACGAGTCCATCCACCCGCACATTGCCACCGTGGATCTGGTAAGGGCAGCCGCGGATTCCGGAGCCGGATTTACCGTGATCACCGGCGGGGAGCCGTTGCTTCATGATTTGTCGGCCCTGTGTGAAGGGCTGCATGAAGCCGGGTTGCGCATCCACCTGGAAACAAGCGGATCCTCACCCATGAGCGGCGACATCGACTGGGTCACACTTTCGCCGAAACGGTTTAAGGAACCGCTGGACGAGGTTTTTCCTCTGGTGGATGAGCTCAAGGTGGTGGTGCTGACGCGCAAGGATTTGCAGTATGCCGAAAAGAATGCGGCCCGGTGTCCGGCCCGGACCCGGAAAATGCTTCAACCCGAGTGGGACACACCCGCATCCATACCGCTTATTGTGGATTACGTGAAAGCACATCCCGAGTGGACGATCAGCCTTCAGACGCACAAGTACCTGAACGTACCCTGAGAATTGCTCTGGCACGGATACGGCGGTATTCGGGCAGTGACACTGGTCAGGTCTTCGCCAGTTTCTCCAGCAAGACTTCCAGCTCGCGGTTGAACCCGGCAGTAGGCACCGGCCGGAATGTCTCGCCGGTCAGCTTCTCATACAGTTCACGATAGCGCTCATAGATGGAGATGCGCACATCGTCGGGCAGCACCGGGAGTTTCTGATCCAGTGTGGCATGGTGGCCGCTGTCGATCAGCCATTCACGCAGGAACTCCTTGGAGAGTTGTTTCTGGGTTTCATCGCGGGCAAGGCGTTCCTCGTATCCATCCGCATAAAAGTAGCGCGACGAATCAGCGGTGTGGACCTCGTCAATGAGTACCAGATTGCCGCGGAAAAGACCGAATTCGTATTTCGTGTCGACCAGGATCAGGCCTTTCTTGCGGGCCACGTCCTGTCCGCGCCGGAAGAGGTTCATTGCGGTCTGCCGGATCTGGTCCCACAGCGGTTCGGAAACGAGGCTCTGGGACAGTATGGCCTCTTCGGAGATGTCCTCGTCGTGTCCTTCTTTTGCTTTGGTGGTGGGGGTGAGGAGCGGTTCGGGGAAGGCCTCGTTCTGACGCAGGCCGTCTGGCATGGCCGCACCGCAAAGCCGGCGGCCGCCGCCCTTGTAGACCCGCCATGCATGTCCCGTCAGATATCCCCTCACGACCACTTCCACCGGAAGCGGCTGGCATTTCCGGGCGATGGTGACATTGGGATGCGGAATGTCGATTACATGATGAGTGCAAAGATCGGCTACATTCCGGAAGCCATACCAGGCAAGCTGGTTGAGCAGCTGCCCCTTGAAGGGGATGGGTTCGTTGAAAACATGATCAAATGCGGAGATGCGGTCGGTGGCGACAATGGCCATCCGGTCCTCTTCCAGATAGTAGATATCCCGCACCTTGCCCCTGTAATCGGCAGGACGTCCGGGCATGGAAGTTTCTTTGATGCAGTGATCAAGCAGATGCGGGCGGTCGGCGTGGGATTTCACGGGCGCCTGGTGGAGTTACGGACTACAAGTTTGGGTTCAATCTCTTTCTGGACGATGGAGGGGTCTTTCTCCTTGATCATGGTAGTGAGCCGCTCGATGGCCATCATTCCCACGTCATACATTTTCTGGTCGACAGTGGACAAGCCCAGGTAGTGAGCCGTCTTGATATTGTCGTATCCCATGACCCCGATATCCTCGGGAATTCGCAGTTTTTCTTCATGGAGGGCGTGTATCACACCAATGGCCTGGGCATCATTGGTGCAGAAGATGGCCTCGGGAAACCCGCCGCGCTCCTTCATGATCTGAACGGCTTCGTACCCCGCCTCTTCGCTGTATCCGGAATGCTTGCGTGTGATGCCTTTAACGAAGAAGTTATCGTCAAGGGGAAGATTGTATGTTTCAAGGACATCGCGGAATCCCCGCTCGCGCTGGTCCGCCACAAGCGATCTGCTGTGTGACCGGACCATTCCGATTTTTTTGTAACCCTGTTTGATCAGGTGTTCCCCGGCAAGGTATCCGCCCTTGTAATTGTTCCAGAAAAGATAGTTGAAATCGTCATGCTTGGCGCCAACGAGGACAACTGGTATGCCGGCACTTTTTAGCCGCTTGCTGATCTCATCGTCAATATTGATGGAGAGGATGAGCAAGGCGTCGGGAATCCCGCGATCCAGGAATGTTTTGAGTGTCTCTTCCGGGTTGGCCGAACCGGTGTTGTAGATGATGAAGTCCAGGTCGGTGTCTTTGAGCCGGTCCTTGACTCCTTTCAGGACCTCGTTGAAAAACGGTGTGGTGAAGGTGGGCAGGGCTACGGCAATGATCTGCGCCTCCCTGCGAGCCAGCTTCCTGGCATTCACCTGTGGACGGAAATCCAGCTCATCGATGGCTTTCTGCACCCTTTTTTTGGTTTCCTCGGATACGTAAGGTGAGCCGTTGAGAACCCGCGATACAGTTGAGATTGCTACGTTCGCAACCCGGGCGACATCGTAAATAGTTTGCTTTTTTGCCATGATTCAGATGGTTGGGCCTATGTGTCTAAAGTAATAATAAGGTGTAACGGTTTTTGCCGGGAGGTTATGTATACGTCACCAGCCAAGCCCGGCACAAGCACCAGTTCCGGATACCTGGCGACTCACCATTTCTTACCGGAGACCGGATGGCACCCTCCCTGATTTAATCGTCAAACAAAATAAAACGAACCTAATTGTGCAAAGTAGTGATTTTTACTGAAAAATTATATGAAAGTTGAGAAATCATTTGCAGCACCAAATCCATTGGCGGGGAACGAAATCATGACAAATCGTCTTTGGTTCTTTATCTTTTATTTTATTCCGGAACAAAACAAGGAAAATCGTGCCATCCTGGTCCATTAGATCGGTTTACGAACGAAGCTCACTGCACAGGGGAGTAACAGAGGAGGTTGCTGAACCCGAACTTCGCAGCGCCTACGAGCACTGCCGCAACATCACCCGCAAGTATGCCAAAACGTTCTATCTGGCGACCCGTTTTCTCCCGCATGACAAACAGCGCAGTATTTTTGCGATTTACGGCCTTTGCCGCTTCCTTGACAATCTGGTGGATGAGGCCGAGGACCTGATCGCAGATAATTCCGTGAAGCAGCAGCAGGTAGATCAGACGCTGCTGGAGTGGAAAGAGAAACTGCGCAGGACCTATGCCGGCGACCAAAGTGACAACCTGATCCTGTTTGCTTTTTCCGATGTTCTGCGGCGCCATGACATTTCCATCTCGCTTCCCATTGAACTGATAGATGGTGTTGCCATGGATCTCACAAAAAACCGGTATGAGACCTTCGGGGAGCTCTATGACTATTCGTACAAGGTGGCATCGGTTGTCGGACTGATGATCAGTGAAGTTTTCGGGTATGAGGACGAGTCGACGTTGCAGCATGCCGTGGACCTGGGAATTGCGATGCAGCTCACCAACATCCTGAGGGATGTAGGGGAGGATCTGCTTCGCGACCGCATCTATCTTCCTGCAGAAGATCTCAGAAAGTTTGGCGTGACGGAGGAAGACCTGTTCCAGCACCGCCTGTCGGAATCCTTCCGGGAGCTTATGCGGTTTCAGATTGCGCGTGCGCGAAACTATTACACCAGTGCAGACAAGGGCATTCCAATGCTTTCGCAAGACAGCCAGGTGCCGGTACGCCTGGCACGCCACAACTACGCCCGGATCCTGGATCAGATCGAAGCAAATGACTACCAGGTCTTTACATCCCGCGCCCATCTGTCATTGACGCAAAAAATGGCAATTCTGCCCATGGTCTGGTGGCACACCGTCCGGTCCTGACACCGATCGGTTCTGGGTCCCGGCTGTCCTGCGCCAATCGGTTCTGACGCCATCCGGTCCGGATACCGTGTTTTGGGGAAAAAGCTTTTAAAATTACCCGCTATCCTTTAGCTTTCCATCAGCGGAACAGATGCTGAACCACATCACCTTCCCCAAATCCCTCAAAAATGAAAAAAAAGAGTCACAGCTGGCAAAGTCCCAGTCTGGGAAGAAAGACTACCTTGACGGTTTACGGTACCGAGGGCACACCGCTCCTTGTTTTCCCGGACAATGGGGGCAAGCGCACCGAGTGGGAAGAAAATGGGCTCATCCGCGCGCTCTCTTTTCAGCTGGAAAACGGTCACAACCAGATATACTGCGTTGACTCGATCGACCAGGAGAGTTTTTTCAACACAACCATCCCCCCGCGGGTGAGGATCAGCCGGCACCGGCAGTTTGAGTCCTACATCATTGACGAAGTGCTTCCATTCATCATGAAAACGGCCAATGAACTGTTCGTTATGGCGGCAGGTGTTGGCATGGGCGGCTATCACGCTGTAAACTTGCTGCTCAAGCATCCCGCCGTTATACAGAAGGCCATTTCCATCAGTGGCAAATTCCAGATCCGGCCGTTCATGGACGACTATTTCGATGATGATGTCTACTACAACAACCCGCTCGAGTATCTCCCGAACCTGGATGATGAGAATCTGCTTGACGAAATTCAAAATACAGACATTCGCCTGGTGGTCACCCCGGATGATCCCAATCTGGATTTGAATTACATGCTCAGCGATATACTCCGGTCCAAGGCGGTGGAGCATATTTTCGATTACTGGATTGAAACAGGAGACCATCCCTGGGAGATTCGCGGGGACATATTGCAGCGACATGTTCCGTAAGATACTCATCGCCAATCGCGGTGAAATAGCCCTGCGTGTTATCCGTACATGCAGGGAACTGGGGTTGAAGACCGTGGCGGTGTATTCGGAATCCGACAGGAAGAGTCCGCATGCCCTGGTTGCCGATGAGGCGGTGCTTCTGGAAGGCGAAACGGCCCGGGAGACCTATCTGAATGCAGAACAGATCATCGCGGCCGCCATGGAGCGCCAGGCCGATGCCATCCATCCGGGATACGGGTTTTTGAGTGAGAACGCCGATTTTGCGGAAGCATGTGCACGGGAAGGGGTCGTGTTCATCGGACCGGATCCGCATGCCATTCGCCAGATGGGTGACAAGACCCGCGCCCGTGAGCTGATGGTACAGGCAGGGGTGCCCATTCCGCCCGGAACTGGCTCTTCGGTCACCTCGGATAAAGAGGCGCTGCAGACGGCCCGCCGTATCGGCTTTCCTGTCATTGTCAAGGCAGCAGCCGGTGGAGGCGGAAAGGGTATGCGCAAAGTCCGTGCGGAAGGAGAACTGCCGGGCGCGCTGAAGGCCGCGCGCTCGGAAGCGGCCGGGGCTTTTGGCGATGACCGTGTCTACCTCGAGAAGTATCTGGAGGAACCCCGCCATGTGGAATTCCAGATATTTGCTGACCGCCATGGCAACATGGTGCATCTGTTTGACCGGGAATGCTCCATTCAGCGGCGTCATCAGAAACTCATCGAGGAGTCGCCCAGCCCGCTGCTTGATGAGACGCTTCGCTCCGAGATGGGGGAAGCGGCGCTTCGCGTTGCCGGCAGCTGCGGATATGTAGGCGCGGGTACGGTGGAGTTTCTGGTGGATAGCGACCGCCGTTTCTATTTCCTTGAAATGAATACCCGCCTGCAGGTGGAACACCCCGTTACAGAGATGATTACAGGCATCGACCTGGTCGCCTTGCAGATCCGGGTGGCCGAGGGGCATCCCCTGCCCTGGAAACAGCATGAAATTCCGCGTCATGGCCATGCCATTGAGTGCCGGATCTGCGCCGAGAACCCGATGGAACAGTTCCTTCCGGCTGCCGGAACCATCCACTCCTGGCGCCCGCCATCCGGAGCCGGCATTCGTGTGGATGAGGGCATCCGTCAGGGGCAGCTGGTCACCCCCGAATACGATCCGCTGCTGGCAAAATTGATCGTACACGGAAAAAACCGGGCGGAGGCCATAACCCGCATGATCCGAGCCCTGGATGACACGGTCCTGACCGGATGTCCGACAACCATTCCCTTCTGCCGTTATGTTATGGATCACCCGGCATTCCGGGAGGGCCGCTATGACACCCATTTCATTCCGGAACAGTTTTCCGGAAAGGAGCTGCAATATGGAAAATTTTCACATACTGTGGCCATAATTGCCGGACTGCTGCACAATGATAACAATCACTGGGACAGCGGCTCGGGTGCGGATCCAGCCAGCTCGGCCGATGCGGACAAACTGAAAGGCAGCGGTTTAACGACAAATTCCATATCCGGACAGAATAGAAGCCGAAACAGCAATACGGGAAGCAACGCGGGAGCATCGTGGTGGACACGCCGCAAATACCGGTGACAGATTTTTCAAAACAGCTTCACACAACTTGCTTATATTATCCAACTGGGACATAAATCTATTATCTGTTACTGAAAATCACGAAAAAAGGAGCACTTATTTTGTCTGACAAGCAAGAACTGTACAACCAGCTGAAAAAACTGGAAACCGAGCAGAGAAACCCCGACACGATGCATATCGACCTGGCTGATCCGCTCGAGATCGTTCGCCTGATAAACGAGCAGGACAAGCTGGTGGCGGAATATGTAAGTACCAGGAAGGAGCAGATCGCGCAAGCTGTTGCCTACACTCATGAAGCCCTGGCAAAGGGTGGACGGCTGATCTATACCGGCGCAGGAACCAGCGGCCGTCTCGGAGTGCTTGATGCCGCCGAATGTCCCCCGACGTTCGGTACGCGTCCGGATCAGGTCATCGGGATCATTGCAGGTGGACGCGAGGCCATGTTCGTTGCCCAGGAGGGTTCTGAGGATCTGCCCGAAGACGGTGAAAAAGATATTGCACATCTGAATGTAAACGAGAAAGACGTGGTTTGCGGATTGGCGGCCAGTGGCAGGACTCCCTACGTACTCGGAACGCTGGATGAAGCAAAGCGACGTGGTGCGCGCACTATCATGGTCTGCTGTGTAACGGCGGAACACGTGAAACTCGAGCAGCAGCCCGACGTCATGATCGATATCCCGGTGGGACCGGAAGTGATCATGGGCAGCACCCGGCTCAAAAGTGCCACGGCCCAAAAAATGGTCTGCAACATGATATCCACCGGTGCCATGGTGCGCCTTGGCAAGGTCTACGAGAACGTGATGGTGGATCTGATGCTGACCAACAAGAAACTCGTGGAACGTTCGCGGCGGATCATCAGCATGTTCACCGGTGTCGATTATGACGAAGCATCGCGGCTCATGATGGAATCCGGCGGCAAGGTCAAGGTGGCCCTGCTCATGGGACTGGCAAAGATCAGTCGCGATGATGCGGAAAAACAGCTGGAAGCACATAACGGATTCATCCGTGCGGCGTTACAGTCCTACGAAAATAAATAACCACGTCGGGCGCTGATCGCGATAAGTTGGCCTCCGGCTAAAATCTGTTTGGTGGATGTGAGGCAAATGCAGGTTACAGGAGGCAAAGACAGCGCCTATTATCACCGGATTCAGATTACCGTCATCTGTTGTCTGCTGCTGTTCATCGTGTTGTTCCGGTTCTGGCCGGTCGGCACCGAGGCGGACCGGCTGCTTGACGGCCGGTTTGATGAGGATCCGGTCATCATGCTGGATTTCATCGAGACAAGACAGCAGGCTGCAGTAGAACGTTTGGCACCTCTGGTTCCCCGGCCGGAACTGATTGTTCCGGAGGAGGAAGTGGTGGATGTGGAATTCGATCTTGAAATTACGGGTGTGGATGCAGATGTGGAATTGGGGCCGATACCCATGCCGGAAGGTCCCGGCGAGATCGTGGAGAATCCGGACCGTCCGCCCAATGTGCGGCGTATCGTCGAACCTGTCACCCCGCAGCAGGCGCGCCGGGATGGCGTGCGCGTGGAAATCGTGGTCCGCTACGTGGTTTCGGAACAGGGGGAAGTCGAAGAGGCCGTTATTGACGAGATGCGCAAATACGATCGCCAGACCGG
>SKNT01000063.1 GCA_007120385.1 Balneolales bacterium | reverse complement strand
TGTCCGAGATGCTTGGTTTTGCCCGGCTTCCCGAGCCTGCGGTTGAAAAGAGCATCCAGATGATCCGCCAGCTGAAATGGAACGGCGAATTGATAGGACAGGAAGTCCTCGTTGAACAGGGTCTGCTCAGCAGTACATAAGAGTCCGGCCCTTGCAGTACGCTGCGGCCGGAAAACATTCTGTAAAACAGTAATATTACATGACATCAGATAGCGACAACCCAAATAACAGCAGCAAGGAAGTACGGGAACTGCTCCGGCGTCCGCCATCGGCCATTTACCGATGGCTGGGCGATCGGATTTTTGCGGTTGTGGTAGTTCTGCTGGGGATGAGCATCATTGCCCTGGCCACTGCCATGGCTATTGTGCTGTTTGGCGAAGGAAGCCTGGCTCTGCGGCAATTCGGATTTTGGGACTTCCTCCGCGGCACCACGTGGGATCCGGCGGTACAGCTGGTTTTCGGTGCACTTCCCTTCCTTTTCGGAACGGTAGTGACAAGCGTTGCCGCACTGCTGATATCCATCTTTCCCGCCATTGCCGTAGGCATATTCACAGCCGAATACGCTCCCAGGTGGCTTTCCGCCATCATTGACAATCTGATCCAGCTCATCGCAGCGGTACCCAGCGTGGTCATTGGAATCTGGGGGATCTTTGTGCTGGCACCATGGATGCGCGACCATGTCTATCTCCCCATATTTACATGGGCTGAAACGAGTTATCCCGCACTTCTGCCCATCCTTGGCAACCCCATGGGCTACGGTTTGGCTACAGCCACCATCGTACTGTCCCTGATGATCGTACCCTACACCACGGCTCTCACAAAAGACGCCATCAAATCCGTGCCCGTAGCACAACGGGAGGCGAGCAGTGCCCTGGGGGCAACGAAATGGGAGGTGATCCGCATGGCCGTGCTGCCCTACGCCCGTGGAGGGATCCTGGCCGGTGCAATCCTCTCGCTTGGACGCGCCATTGGTGAAACCATGGCCGTGGCCATGCTCATCGGCAACAAGAACACCCTGCCGTTCTCCATCTTCGGCGCCGGTGCCACCATGCCCTCCGTCATCGTCAATGAATTCCGGGAAGCCGTTGAATCACTTCACCTCTCAAGCCTGATGGCCATCGGCTTCACGCTCTTCATTATCGCACTCATCGTAAATCTGATTGCGGCTTACATGACACGTAAATTTTCGATCAAGGGAGGGCAGGTCATATGAAAACACTGCTCCAGCGCAACATACGCGACCGCATCATGGAGTCGCTGCTGGTGCTCAGCACCATCGTGGTGCTCCTGCCGCTGATAATCATCCTGGTGCATGTAGTCGTCAACGGCATCAGCGCCCTGAACTGGGATTTCTTCACACAGGAACTTGGCTCTCCGTCACGCGCCATGCAGGGAAGACCCACCGGCCTGGTTCATACCATCCTCGGCACTCTTGTTGTCGATTTTCTTGCGCTTTTCATCGCCGTGCCGATCGGCTTCGGCGCCGGTATCATGCTATCGGAATTCCCGGACCACAAACTCAATCCCACGCTGCGGGTAATGAACGACACATTGAACGGAATGCCTGCCATCCTCAAGGGTCTGCTGGCTTTCGTACTCATCGTCAAGCCCATGGGCACCTTCTCCGGTCTGGCAGGTGCCGTGGCCCTTGCCTTTGTGATGATACCCATCATCGCCCGGACGACCGAAAGCGCCCTCATGTCCATTCCCTGGTCCATCCGTGAAGCCGGACTTGCCATCGGGCTGCCGCGCTGGCGCGTGGTGCTGTCCACAGTCATGCCGGCCGCCCGGTTCGGCCTGGTCACCGGCACCCTGATCGCCTTCGCCCGTGCTGCCGGAGAAGCGGCACCACTGCTCTTCACCTCCTTCGGAAACAACTACCTGCCCAACCACTGGCTCGGCATGCTGCTCGGGCCGGTCGACACTCTGCCGCAGCGCCTTTACAGTCTCGCGATCAGCCCCTACTCCCACTGGCACTCCATGGGATGGGCAGCCGCTATCGTCCTTCTGGTTTTTGTCATTCTCTGCTTCGGCACCGCACGCTATCTGACCCGTCAGAAACATTAAGTCAACAGGAACACTACCCCATGATGAATCTGATCCAAACGATCACGTCAAAAGCTTCCTCCTTCCCGCTGTTCGCCACATCGGAAAGCCGCCAGTCAGGTGGCCTGGCTGAAGCCAAGACATCCGCCGGCATAACCGGCATCTCTGGAACTCCCGGCAAGGAAAAAGCCGGAAAACAACTCCGGATGGAAACGCGCGACCTCACCGTCCACTATGGATCCACAGTCGGTGTAAAAAATGTCTCACTCCCAATCTACGACAATCAGGTATTGGCACTGATCGGCCCTTCCGGCTGTGGCAAGACCACCTACCTTCGCGCCCTGAACCGGATGCACGACCTCACGCGAGGCGCCTCGGTCACCGGCAGCGTGCTGCTCGACGGCAAGAATATCTACGACAGCGAAGTCAATCCCGTGATCATCCGACGGCGCATCGGCATGGTCTTCCAGAAACCGACCCCCTTCCCCACCATGTCCATTTACGACAACGTAGTGGCCGGACTCAAACTGGTTGGAATCCGAAATACAAGCGTACTGGACGAAGTGTGCGAGCGGGCGCTGAGACAGGCGGCACTTTTTGAGGAGGTCAAAGACCGACTGAAGAGTCCGGGGTCCAGCCTCTCTGGCGGACAGCAGCAGCGGCTTTCCATCGCCCGCGCACTGGCTGTGGATCCGGAAGTACTTCTGATGGACGAACCCACCAGCTCGCTTGACCCGCAGTCCACAAGCCGCATTGAGGACCTGATCCACGAACTCAAGCATCAGGTGACAATCGTTATTGTCACGCACAACATGCAGCAGGCGGCGCGTGTCTCCGATAATACCGCCTTCTTTTATGTCGGTGACCTGATCGAATACGGCCCGACCAGCACCCTGTTCACCAAACCCAAAGAAACCCGCACGGAGGAGTACATTACCGGACAATTCGGCTGATATGTGACTTCACCTATTACCTTATATTATGGATGCACCCCTTTCACGAAAAGATATGGAGATCCCACCAATGCGGATTGCATTTCAGGAACATTTGAAAACCCTCAACCGAGAGTTGCATACGATGGCCGATATGGTCAATCATGCCATTGACCGCTCTGTCACGGCATTGAAAGAGGGGGATGTGGTCGAAGCAATGAAGATCAAGAAGGATGACATCCACATCAACAACAAACGCTTCGAGATTGAGGAACAGTGTATTCATCTTATTGCAACCCAACAACCTGTTGCCACACAGCTAAGAGAAATTATCGCCATACTCAACATCATCACCGATCTGGAGCGCATGGGTGACTACGCCGAAGGCGTCGCCAAGATCGTGATGAAACTCAATGGCGCCGATACGGTGAAGCCGCTCATCGACATACCAAGAATGGCAGAAATTGCCACCGACATGATCAATCTGTCGCTCAAGGCATATGCCGAACGGGATGTGGAAAGTGCACGGAAAATCACGCTGATGGATGACCGGGTCGACGAACTGTACCACCAGGTCGTGCGGGAGCTGATCTCCATCATGATCGAAGACCCGCGCACCATCACACACTGCACCTATCTCATGTGGGTGGCCCACAACCTGGAGCGTATCGGTGACCGGGTGACCAACATCTGCGAACGCATCATTTTCCTGGTCACCGGCGAGCTTGTGGAGAACATCTCCAAAGATAAATAACAGGTACGCCGCCAAAGCGCCGGCAACAGGGATGCCCGGCAGCCGTTGGAATCCTTCACAATCCGGCGGCACCTACTACAATCCGGCGGCACCTACTACAATCCGGCGGCATCCAAATCGATCCGGTTGCTTACATCACAATTTGGATTCCCTCTGCCGCTTTATCTATCTTGCCAGACACCTGGCAAGACTTGAAAACCACCCGATCCATAGCATCCCGTCACTATCCCCGAATGGTATTTCGGAATGGGAAGCGCCTGCTCTGGAATCCTCTGAAACACCAGGCCCTCCAATTCCGTCCCGAAGAGAGAATCCGGCTTCAGGTACTTGAATTTCTGATGCTGCAAAGCGGAATTCCATCGTCCAGAATAGCTGTGGAAAGCCCTGTACCATCGCGGTTCTCGCGCGGACGCACCGACATACTGTGCTATGACCGCCAGTTCCAGCCACTGTTGCTCATCGAGTGCAAGGCCGAAAACGTGCGCCTGGGCCCCCGGGCCGCCACGCAATCCGCCGTCTACAACCGCTTTGTTAAAGCCCCCTTCCTGATGCTCACCAATGGTCTGGAGGATGCGCTTTTCCATGTTGCCGGCAAGCCGGAAGCCGTCGGACCATCAGACTTTCCCTCCGGGCTGGTCGCACAGGAGCCGGACTGGTACTCGGACGAGCCGGAGTACTGGTCCGAACGCGGGTTCCTCCCGTCCTCGCTGCCTGCCACCACTGCCGAAGCGCTCGCACGCCGGCTGGCCCTGCTGTTCCACCTGTCCGGAGAGACCCGAAGCTGGCTTGACATCAGCTATCCCTGGCGGGAGCAGCCGCCCGCACACCATCACCTTCTGCTGCCCGCCGAAGGCCATCCCGACACCTTGATTGCCGTCTCCCTGCGTGCTGTCACACCGGAAAAATCCGTCTTCACAGCCGTAGCCAACCGCAAAAAAAATAATACCGCCTATTTTCAGTGCGCAATTGACCGGGAAGGATGCTTCCGAAACCCTAAAATCGTGCCGGAACCCGGCGGTATTCCAGCAATTGAGCCAATCTCGCCCGATTCTCCCACGCCCGCCGGCAACCGGACACTGTCCGCCAGTGATCCCGAACTTGCCGCGTTCAACGCGTTCTGGCTCTCGGTGGATGCGGATCCGGCCGGGACGGCATCTTCACCCGCAAATACCCCTCCGCCTTATTCCTCACCGTCTTCGTCTTCTCCGTCTTCGTCTTCTCCGTCTTCGTCCACCCCGCCTTATTCCTCACCGCCAACCGCCGAATCATCCGGCACCACCGTTAAATTGACACCGGAACAGGGAGGCCGGGCCACCCGGAATCTCGTCAAAATCCTCGAACGCATCCTCTCCGGCACCTGACCGGCCGGATCACACCCTCATCCCGGCATCCGGCACCACCCGTTCCCATCCCAGTTTTTCCAATCTCCCTTTTTTACACCACAACCTGACAAAATCCGAAAAACCATGCATCACGATCACCGCGAGAAACTCCTCACACTTTTCAAGGATGAAAAAGAGAGCGTCCTCTATCTGAAGGGCGGGACCGTATCCCACCGGTATGACACCGATTTCGAATACCCCTTCCGACAGGAGTCCAGCTTCCTGTACCTGACCGGCGTGGACGAACCGGACATGTCCGCCGTGCTGCATGCCGGAACCGGCGAGTACGTGCTCGTCATCCCACGCCGCGATGCCAAATTCGCCGTCTGGATGGGCTATGTCCACTCTGCGGAAGAATACAGCGAACAGTACGGACCCGACCGCGTCATCTACGACGACGAACTATCTGACTGGATGAAAAAGGAGGCCCCCGAAACGGTACACTGCCTGCCCGGAGCCGAAAATGACATCCGGCAGTTTGGACTGACCCCCGAGACAGGCCACCTGATAGATGCCCTCGCCTGGTGCCGCGTCCTGAAATCCGAAGGGGAGATCGACTGCCTCAAAACCGCCGCCGCCGCCGCCAACCAGGCGCATCTCGATGTCATGCAGGCTGTCTATCCCGGCGCCTTCGAGTATGAAATGAAGGCCGCCTTTGACTTCCATGTCATCCGGCACGGTCAGATCCATGCGCCCTATTCAGGTATCTTCGCATCCGGACCCGGATCGGCCATCCTCCACTACACCGGGAAGCACCGCCGTCTCGGCGACGGCGAGCTATTTCTGGTGGATGCGGGTTCGGAATTCCGCGGCTACGCTTCCGACATCACGCGCACCTACCCTGTCAACGGCCGCTTCACACCGCTGCAAGCCGATCTGTACGATATTGTGCTCGACGCGCAGACCACCGCGCTGAACCTCATCCGCCCGGGCAACAAAATGGAAGATGTACACCTGGCTGCCGCGCGAGCCATAATTACCGGTCTGCGCAATATCGGCCTGGTGAAAGGCGACCCGGACGAGCTGATGGAAAAAAACGTGTTCGCACTGTTTTTCCCGCACGGACTCGGCCATTTTCTGGGGCTGGACACGCACGACGTCGGCGGTTATCCCAAGGGCACGGAGAAGATTGACCGCCCGGGCCTCCGGTTCCTCCGCGCACGGCGCATCTTCGAGGCCGGCATGGTGCTGACCATCGAACCCGGACTCTATTTCATCCCGGCGCTGCTGGAACCGGCCCTGGGCGACAAGGACGTCTCCGGCTACCTGAACGCCAAACGGCTGCGCGAGCTGTTCGATTTCGGCGGGATCCGCATCGAGGACAATGTGGTCGTGCGTGAAGACGGGTACGAAAACCTGACCACGGTGCCCAAAATCCGCCAGGAAATCGAGATGGTGATGGGCTAAGAAAGGGCAGGGGCACAACGCACGCGCACCGGCCACATCCACCCGGAAGAGGCTGCGACTTTTCTGGATAGGGAGCGTTCGTTTTGTTACCTTTACGAGATACCCGAATTCCACCATCCAGCTTCCGAAATGTCATCCAGTTACAAAGCACTTACCCGCGCTTACCGTCCGCAGACGTTTGACGACATCGTCTCACAGGAGCACGTAAGCAATACGCTGAAAAATGCCATTGAGAAAAACCGGCTGAGCCATGCCTACCTGTTCTGCGGCCCCCGGGGCGTGGGCAAGACCACCATGGCGCGGGTTCTGGCGCGTACCATCAACGAGGTGGACATGGACGTGGACGGGGAGCATCTGAACAACACCCTGAACATTGTCGAAATAGACGCAGCGTCAAACAACAGTGTGGATGACGTCCGCAGCCTGCGCGAACGGGTGCGCATTCCGCCGCAAAGCGGACGCTTCAAGGTCTACATCATCGATGAGATCCACATGCTCTCCAAGGCGGCGTTCAATGCTCTGCTGAAGACACTGGAAGAGCCGCCCGCGCATGTCATTTTCATCTTTGCCACAACCGAGCCGCATCGCATCCTCCCTACCATCCTTTCCCGCTGCCAGCGGTTTGATTTCCGGCGGATCACGGTGGATGAGATCGTGGGCCGGCTGGAGCTGATCGCACAGAAAGAGGACATCGACATCGACCGCGAATCGCTGCATGTGATCGCGAAAAAGGCGGACGGGGCGTTGCGGGATGCGCTGGGCATCCTTGACCAGACCATTGCCTTTTGCGGTACCACCATCACCTACGATGATCTGCACCGTGCGCTGAATATTGTCAGCTCCGAACGGATGTTTGAGCTTACCGATGCGCTGATACGCAAGGATGCCCGGGCCGGCATGGCGCTGCTGCACAACCTGCTGCACATCGGCAACGACATCCAGGAATTCCTTGCAGCTCTCACCGAGCATTTCCGCAATCTCTACCTTGCCAAGGACAGTCAGAATTTCTACCTGATCGAAGCCACCAAAGACACACGGGAACGGTTCCAGGAAATGGCCTCCGCTTTTTCCGAAGATGACCTGATGCGCATGATGCATATCGTGCATGAGGCCGAGTTTTCGATCCGCCATGCACAGCAGCCCCGGATCCATCTTGAGATCACGCTGCTGAAACTTTTTCACATGACACGCAGCGGTGGTCTCGGCGAGCTGCTTCTCAAGCTTGAAGCGCTGGAACAGAAGCTGGCCCGGCAGGAGGGCACCGCCACGGAAACGCACAAGACGGGCGGCATGGCTTCCGAAAGTCAAAAAAAAACACCAGGCAGTCCTGAGAAAACATCGCCGCCCGGCCAGACGACTGTGGTCCAGACCGGACATGCCGGCAAAACGGCATCTGCCGGGAAAACCACCAGGCCGGCCCCGGCCGCCCCTCCAGCCGATCAGCCGCGGTACGTGAACGAACCGGAACCGAGTTCCCGTCCTGAGCCGCAGCATCATGGCACATCCCGTCCCGTACCGCAGAAACCTGATGCATCCCTTCCGGATGAGGGCCGCGCCCATCCGGATGAACCCGATATACTTGGCGCCCCGGCGCTCGGGCGTCCGCAAGGGCATCTCTCGGCAGTTGCCCTGCCGGGGAGAGAAGGGGATGCCGGACGAGAGGTTCGTGGCAACCTCGCACTCTCTCCCAAGCCCCGGGAAATGGCCAAGCCAGATCCGCATCCACCCAAAAAGGCATTCAAAAAACCTGATACGCTGGATGACCTGAACAAAATGTGGCCTGAATACCTGGAAAAGCTTCAGGCTACGACCAGTTCCATGCTCTATTTCTCAATTCAGAAAACCCGCCCGGTTGGCCTCAAAAAGAATGTGGTGACCCTGGAGTGCAATGACAGCTTCACATCGGACATCATACGGGAGCAGCAGAGGAAATTATGTGACACGGTAAAAGAACATTTTGGATACGCACTGCGTTTTACATCACAGCTGGTCGAACCGGAACAGCGGACCGATACCATTCACGACCCTTACGAGCACTTCTCGGAACTCCAGAAAAAGGATCCGAAACTCAAGAAAATCGTGAACCTGTTCGGCGCAGAACTTGAATACTAACTCCGAAAAAAAGGACCCCTTGTTATGAATATGGCAGACATGTTTGGCAAACTGACGGAATTCCAGAAAAGAATGGACGAAGTCAAACAGCAGCTGAACGAGCTGGAAGTGGAAGCGGAAGCCGGCGGCGGCATGATCCGTGTCACCGCCAACGGGAATCGTGAAATCACCTCAATAAAACTCGACAAGGACATTGTAGACCCCAACGATGTCGAAATGCTTGAAGATCTGATTACCGCCGGCATCAACCAGGCAATTAAAAAAGCAGAGGAAGCCGCACAGGATAAAATGGCAGAACTTACCAAGGGCATGTTGCCCGGTGGCATGGATATTGGCAATCTGGGCTTGAAGTGATACGGCTTTTCATACCTGCAACCTATTACAGAGCAGTACTATAATGCAGCTTATCTCAGAAACGCTAGAACAGGCTGTGGAACAGCTTGCCCGGCTTCCCGGAATGGGCAGGAAATCAGCGCAGCGCATTGCCATGTTTCTGCTGAAGCAGAGTGACGAACAGGTGTTCCGCCTTTCCCGTGCCATTTCGGATCTGAAAAAAAACATCCGGTACTGCTCGGTCTGCTTCAACATCACCGACCGGGATCCGTGTCCCGTCTGCCAGTCGGAAAAACGCAAGACCGGTGTTGTCTGCGTGGTGGAGGAACCAAAAGATGTCTACGTCATCGAGCGCACGAAGGAATTCAACGGCCGGTATCATGTGCTTGGGGGTGTGATCTCACCGCTTCAGAATATTGGCCCCAATGAACTGCGCATCAATGAACTCATTCACCGCATTCGCGACGGGGAACCTATCAGGGAACTGATCCTGGCACTGAATCCGGATGCCGAAGGCGAAGCCACCGGATACTATATCAACAAGCTTGTTCAGCCCATGGGCGTTGATGTCACACGCATTGCGCACGGCATCCCCATGGGGACCGACCTTGAGTTTATTGACGACGCCACGCTCACCCGTGCGTTTGCAGGGCGCCAGACGTTCTGATGTGCCCGGCATCAGGCATTGCGGTCTCCTGAGACACCGGCATAACGCCCCCGCACCGAAGCGCAGCTTTCGCTCAGAAATAGAACTGCATCTGCATCATGACCACATGCGCCGGATCGCCAAAGTCAACCTTGCCGGTCTCCACGGAACGCAGACTGTACGCCAGCATTATGCGGTTGTGCGTAAAGGGACGTCCAAGCAGCGCGCTCAGGCTGTAGGATCCGCCGACGGTGGCAAACACCTGTCGGGTTTTGTCGAATCCGCCACCGTCACCATACCAGTACTCGCCCATAGCATACAGCTCCACGTGCGGGGCAACAAGCAGGCCGCTGAACAATGAGGCGCCGATGAAGTTCTCAATATCATAAGGCGCCACTTCCTGGTAACTGATCCCTATGACATCCGCCTTCATCCGAAAAGGCTGGTCACCGGCCTGCGGCCCCCAGTAGGCATGCGCTGAATAGGATACGTAGTTGCGTCCCACCCGGCCAATTTCCGTCAGTTCGTTTTTGGCTGTGCTCATACTGCCATAGACGCCGATTTCAAGGCGATCGCGCCCGTCCGGCCAATGCGTGGCCGCGGCACTGAATGCAATTCCTTCCGTCTCAATCCCTCCCGTTGCCGGACTCCTGCTTATGCCCTGATTGTAGTTCCACCGGTTAAAGCCGTTGTGCAGAAACCCGCGAACCTCCCAGCGGGGTGTGTTCCACAGCGCCTCCAGACCATAGTCGCGACCGTCACCGCCAATCGTCATGCTTGCCCACATGTCGGAGATGGCCGGCCGGTCAATGGCATCTATTACGGCATGGCCGGTACGCGCATACGCCCTTGGCTGGGCGCCGACAAATCGGCCGGCACGCAGAGTAAGGTGATCGCTTGCCCGGTATTCCCCGCGAATATCCAGCCAGGTGGGCGTTGCCCCCGACCCCTCCATCTGCAGGAAAACACCGAGTCTTTCCCCGAAGTTTGCCGTCAGGCGCACGCGCAATCTGCGTATCCCGAATCCAACCCTGTCATGCCGCTCGCCAGCGGCATCCAGATCCGATGCATAGGTCACCCTCGGCTGCAGGGTGCCACCAATACGTATGGTGACATCATCGCTGACGGTCCTGACAAGACCGGAATCCTGCAGGGCAAACGCCTTGCCAGGAATTGCAAGCAGCAACACAAGCCCGGCTACGGGAACCAGGAGCCTGAACAATTTCATAATGGATCCTTCGCAAATTGAATGCATGATAATAACAGTTGGTTAATCAGTTGCAATAATGCCGTTGTGCCGCCAAGCTATCGCTTTTGTTTAAATTATGTATGAAAACCCTTTTGAAAGACCTGGTGCGAATGGCTTGTAAAAAAATGCCCCGCCATACCGGAAGGGTGAATTCCCGCTGGATAGTCAGAAACACTGCAGTACTAATATACGACCGGATTCAGAAAAGCCGGGTCTGCTGCAGGTCCTTTTTTTCCGCCTCCTCGATTTTGGGTCGTGCATGCTCACCCCGGTAGACAGACAGCATTTCGGGTGTGAACTTCCGGTCATAAGCGCGCTTTGCGAACCCTTCGAGTGCTCGCTGCCCGTTGCTGGTAATCCCGAGCATCCCATTATCGTATTCCTGGATAAAACCGAACTGCCTGAGATCGTTAACGATGAGAAAAGACATCTGCGGGATGGTACCGGCATGCGCCTCAATATTGCTCCGGTGACTGTTATCCTCAGGTGGATAGATAGCCATCCCCAGTATCGCAAACTCCACTTCCGTCATGGGGTATCCCGAGGAGTCTTTTGTCAGCAACTGATCCCAGGCCGGCTGGCTGTAGTAAAGCCCGAACCAGAATTTTGCCTCCTTGACCAGCTTTTTCGACCGGGCGCATGCAAAATATTCACCTGTCGGCGCCCGTTTGGGCTCACCCCTCGCACGGTACATACCCACTATCGATGCAAGATCCAGCACCTGCAGGTTGGGTGGATACACAAAAAAGTCCGTCGACTTTTTTTGCATGACTTCCTCGCTAGCCAACTTTTTGTTTGATCAGATCAAGTACCGCACCCATGTTCAGAGATTCGGGATCCCTGTTTTTGGGGATACTGATGTTCTTTTTCCCGTACTTGATGTAGGGTCCGTAGCGTCCGGTCATAATCTGGATTTTTTCCCCGTTTTCAGGGTGCGCCCCCATATCCTTGATGACAGATGAGGTCTTGCCTTTCTGTTTCTGCGATTTCTTTTTCAGCAACTCGAGCGCCTGGTCTATTCCAATTTCCAGTACATCATCATCCTTCCCCAGCGACTGAAAAGTCCCGTCATGCACCACATATGGCCCAAACCTCCCAAGCCCGGCCTTGACTTCCTTGCCGGTTTCCGGATGCTCGCCAATGGTTCTGGGCAGGGAAAGCAGCTTCAAGGCTGTTTCAAGATCCACGTCGGACTCTTTCATTCCCTTGGGCAGTGAAACACGCTTGGGCTTCTTGTTGCTCTCTGTTACTTCACCCAGCTGCACATAGGGGCCGAACCTTCCTGAAAGCTGGAATACCGGCTCTCCCGACACCGGATCCTGACCGAGTGACTCCGGTCCCTGTTCGCTCTTTTGTATCAGTTTCTGAAGCTTTTCCACGGTGATATCGCTCGGGGACATACTGTCCGGGATCGAACCCATGACCTCGTCCCCGTCCTCCCTCTTGATCTGGACATAGGGTCCGAACCGGCCAAGAAACACACGCATTCCGTTCAGCCCCTCCACGGGGAGGGAAATATGACGCGCATCCTGCGGATCAATCCTGGACTCCTGCCTCTCCACCATGCTCTTAAGACCCTGCTCCCCTTCGTAGTAGGATTTCAGATACCCGATCCGGTCTTCCTTTCCGGTGGCAATATCATCCAACCGCTGTTCCATCTGCGATGTGAACTGCTCATCCACAAGATGCGGGAAGTATTTTTCCAGCA
>SKNT01000005.1 GCA_007120385.1 Balneolales bacterium | reverse complement strand
TTGCTCTTTAACGAGGACAACAACCAGAATTTCTGGGATTCTGAAGGCACACTCTCCGCAGATTTCACCCGGGCTCTGGCATTTATCCTATCCCAAGACATCTATGCCCACGAATTCGGTTCACACCCCGACGTACAAGCGCTAGAACAGAAGCAAGTGCGCGATGAGGCGCGCAGGATTCTGCAGAACGATGTGCGATGGAACGGTCTGCGCTTCTGGGGCGATTACCTTGGCTTCTTCTGGGTAGATCATCGACGATGGCCAGATCCCACCGCCGCTTTGCGAGATGAACTGCCCGCAGTATTCGGTCCGCAAAAAGAGTTGTCTGCCACAGACTTTGTCTCTCGCGTCGCAAGCCAACTGCCGGTTCTCGATGGCGGGCGTTATCGTCACCAGGTTGAGGAAATCCTTGACCCCTCCGAGTGGCGGCGGCCAGCCCGATCCGATCTTCTTTCGACCTCGTTATCACGCGCCCTCTGGAGGCTGTCTCAACCCGGGGGACCGATTCGATTCGAAGCGCGAGCAGATGCCGGGGACGCAAAGACGCTCCAACGGGCCGGCGGCCGCAAGTGGACCTCCTTCACCCATGTCTTGCTCACCGGAGGCGCCTGAGCATGTCCTTAAGTCGCTACTGGCCCACCCGAACCGAGGTTAACCGTTGCATCAAGGCCGAGGCCGAGTCAGCATCGGATGACGTCCTTCTGGCCGTCCACCAACCCATGCTTCTTCTGCGGCGCGACGAGGGCTCTGGCCTGCAGGCCCAGTTTTCAGAGCACGAGTTCCTGGAGGCTTTTCTGAGCGAAGATCTTCCACAGGGCACGCTCCTGATGCCGATTACGGGTCCTTCAGGCTCCGGTAAATCGCACTTGATCCGCTGGCTGGCGGCGCAGCTTGGGCGAGATTCGAGGGCTCGCCGAATGCATGTGATCCGCGTCCCCAAGAGCGCGAGCTTGCGGGATGTCGTGGAACGCGTCCTGAAACCGCTCGCGGGCGACGCTCACTTCTCCGATGTCCGCGAGAGTTTGGACAGGGCCATCGCCAAGGTCACTCCGTTCGAGGCCGCGGTCCGTTTCTCCGGGGCCTTGGAAATTGCGCTAACCGCACTAACAGGCAGCCTCATTAGCGCTCTCAAGAACGACCCACAGGCCTCGGGTGCCCGCGACCTCAGGGCTCGCGCCAACCACTCGCAGCGCTTGCCCGGGCTACTCAACGAACCCGTGTTGCGCGATCACATGACTAAACACGTGCTCGCCCCGGTCATCCAGCGCGCTGTCACCGGACGCAAGGAGCCTAGGCCGGGCGAGGAGGAACTCCTCCCACAGTTTTGCCCAGACGATTTGCGTGTTCCAGACGAACTTCGAGGGGCGCTCGGCCACGCCTCGAGACCGGTCCAGACTTACTACCAAACGGGCTTGAACCGGGCGGATGGCGCCGGGTTCGAGGAGGCGGCCAATGTTCTGAATGAGGTGGTCGACGACGCGATCCAGCAGGTCTTCCAACTCGACCAAGCCACGGGCGGCGTGACGCTCGAGTCGATCATCCTAAGAGTCCGGGAACTCTTGATGGAGCAAGACCGCGAACTGGTACTCCTTGTGGAGGACTTCGCTGCCTTGTCTGGGATCCAGCAAGTGCTTCTCAACGTCTGCATTCAAGAGGCTGAGCGAGACGGACGTCAGGTGCGTTCCCGCATGCGCACTGCGCTCGCGCTGACTGATGGTTACCTTGTTGGCCGCGACACCATCGCTACACGCGCGAGGCACGAGTGGGTGATTCAGCCAGGCAGCGGAACTAGCGACGTGGTCGAACGGACCGTGGAACTGGTGGGCGCCTACCTGAACGCCGCTCGTTGGGGTGAGGAAGAACTCGTGAATCAGTACAGTCAGAGCCCGCGTACCAAGGAGGCCGACCTCACGTCATGGATACGGCCATTCCAGGATGACGACCTAACGACGGAAGACTCCAGCCAACTGACCGCGTTTGGGGCGAGCAATCGCGGGGTACCCTTATTCCCTTACAACAGGGCCGCCCTCGAACAACTGGCGAAGCGACACCTGCGGGCGGCCGGTGAAATGCGCTTTAACCCGCGGCGAATCATCAACTTCATCCTGCGCGATGTCCTGTTGGAGGGACGTGAGGACTTCGAAAGGGGGACATTTCCCATGCCGGGATTTCAGGGCGCCAAGGCCTCGGCAGAAACCGCAAGTTGGCTCGCCGATCAACCCGTGTCCAACTCAGAGCGCATGCGTTTAGAAGCTCTGTTGGTCTATTGGGGGGGAAATCCTGCTGGTCAACATGAGGCTGCACGCCTCCCGAAGGAGTTGTTCCGAGCCTTCAGGTTGGAGCGGCCGACGGGACTTGCTCAGGGGCCGGGCGAGCTCCCGCCCAGTCCCGGCCCTAAGCCCGAGCCCACCCCAAGACCACAACCGCCACCACCAACGCCCCCGGAAATCGCCGAATGGCGGACGCGACTTGATGACTGGGCGGGCGGATCCGAGCTTGGCCAAAGAGACGCACAGAAGCTCCGCAACGTGTTGGTTCGGAATCTCGAAAAAGCGATCCCATGGAATGGCCTGAGACTGGCCAAGCGCAACCTGAACCTGCTGCTGACCATACCAAACGCCCGTGGAAACGACGCACCCGCGGCGATTCGTTTACCGATTGCAGAGGATCACCAAGATCCGACCGGGGCGCTACGTCAGGCCTTGCTTGGAGTTCTGCGCCTCGACGAGTCCAAAGGCCGCTTAGACTATGCCGAAGCGGATGAGGACAGTGCTCGCGTGGCGACCCTGATCGAGCGCCTCGTTGTCGAACTCATTCCGCACCTCGAGCGTCAGCGGCAAGAAGAGGTTCGTACGCTGTCTTGGATCCTGCGGCGACAGGGTCGTGTACTCGGACTTTTCCCACGCACACGCGCGCCGCGATTTGACCTCGAAGTTTCCGCCGTCCGCGACCAAACGACTCTGACTCCCCAAGGGCAACCAGACGCAGAGTCCCGATGGCAGCAACTGCGATGGCAAACTTCGGGACTGCGCCCCGAATTGCAGCGAGCTCTATGGGAAAGGATCGGGTGCTTCCAGGGTGACGGAAACACTCCCTACGGCGCCGATCCTACTCTGCTTGAATTCAACGATGATACCGAGCAATTAAAGACGGACTTCCTCACCACCGCCCAGCGCGAAAACCTGTATCTCCTGAAGTCCCTTCGGCTGGCACCGGCCGTGCGTCCTGTGGTTGAACAACTCAACAAGTTTTCTGCCCACCTCGAAAGTTTGCTTGGACCAGAACGCGATAAACAACGCCTCATCTCGGGTTTGAGCAAACTTCTGGAAGCCCTAGAGCCTGTAGGTGTTTGGCCCGAGGGTTTCACCCGGCCAACTTTTAAACGCAACATCGAGTCTTTTCGGAACGACGACCTGAAAGCACAACTGGAGGAAGTAGCCCCACTGCTCGCCGGCGGCACTTCGATCGATTTGTCCGCCGATTCGACCATCGAGCGAATCGG
>SKNT01000091.1 GCA_007120385.1 Balneolales bacterium | reverse complement strand
CACATCCGCACCGGTGTCACCGCTATCCTCCCGCACGGTGGAAACCTTTTCCAGCAGAAAGTGCCGGGCGCCATCTACAACTTCAACAGTTTCGGCAAGATGGCCGGTTCGCTTCAGGTGGATGAGCTTGGCAACATAGAGACGCCGATCGTCCTGACCAACACGCTGAGCGTCGGCACGGCGGTTGAGGCGACGGCGGCCTGGGTCCTGGCGCAGGAAGGCAATGAGGATGTGCGTTCGGTAAACGCGCTCGTCGGGGAGACCAACGATGGCTACCTGAACGACATCCGCGGGCAGCACGTCACCGCGGAGGATGTGTTCCGGGCCATAGAATCGGCGGCTCCGGGCGTGGTGGACGAGGGCAGCGTGGGCGCCGGTACGGGCACCCGCAGCTTCGGATACAAATCGGGCATCGGCACCGCATCGCGCGTCACAGCGCCCATTGGCGGACAGCAATACACCGTTGGCGTGCTTGTGCAGTCCAATTTCGGGCGTGATCTGTACATCAACGGTGTGCCGTTCACGCGCGAAATGGACCGGATGCAACGGCAGGGGCGCATGCAGCAGCAGGAGGATCCAATGATAGGCAGCCGGCTGGAGGAAGACGACGGCTCGGCCATGATCATCATTGCCACCGACGCGCCGCTGTCGGACCGCAACCTGCGGCGCATGGCCAAACGCTCCTTCATGGGAATGGGCCGCACGGTCGGCTACATGTCCAATTTCTCCGGCGATTTCGCCATTGCCTATTCCACCGCCTACACCATCCCGCCCGGTGGGATGCGGCTGGTGGATCCCGCTCCGGCCCTGATCGGCAACAACGAAATGAACCCGCTGTTCCAGGCCGTTGAGGAGGCCGCCCAGGAGGCGATCTACAATGCCCTGTTCATGTCGGAGGGCATGAGCGGACGTGACGGCAACCGTATGGAAGCTATACCGCTGGACAAGGTGATAGAAATCCTGGACCGTTACGGAATGCGGCACCTCAACGACCGTTTTTCACAGGAGTAGCGGGCGGCTGTGCGACCGGAAACGGGTGGATTTGAATGAACCGGAAACGAATGTTTGAAAATTATTGGTGACCACAGACTGCGGGAAGGCAACGGGTAAACGGACACATTCATGGATCAAAAATCGCAAAAAAACATAATCGGGATTGTCGGGGGGATGGGTCCCGTGGCCGGGGTGGACCTGGCATCCAAAATTATTTCACAGACCCTGGCCGCATCCGACCAGGAGCATCTCCCGATGGTACTCTGCTCTTTTCCGGATGAAATCGGTGACCGCACGGAATATATTCTGCGCCGGCAGGAGGAAGCCGGGACGGATTCCCCATACCGGCAAGAACGGTCGGGCGGAGGGAACGGCAGCCCTGACCGTGATCCCAATCCGGGTTCCGCCATCGCCCGGATCCTTCTGAAAATGGAGCAGGCCGGGGTCACGGTGGCCGGCCTGGCCTGCAATTCCGCACATGCACCGGTGATCTTCGACCGGATAGCCCATGAGCTGAATGAAAACCGGAGCCGGATCGGGCTGCTGCACATGATCCGTGAAGTGGGATGGTTCCTGACGTACGAGTTCACCGGCATCCGCAAGGTCGGCATTGCCGGGACTACCGGCACCCGCGCATCCGGCCTCTACAAGCTGCTCGAAGAGTTCGGGATGGAGGTGCTGGACACCACCGATGGGGAGCAGCAGGTGCTTCACTCGGCCATATACCACCCGGAATACGGCATCAAGGCTGCACCGGACGGAGCGTCCGGCAGGGCGGCGGAAATACTGACGGATACCTGCCGGTCCCTGAAGCAACGTGGTGCCCAGGCCATTGTATTCGGATGCACCGAATTTCCGTTGGCATACCGCGAACCGGTCCTGGAAGGGTTGCCGGTCATCGACACCAACCTGGTACTGGCCCGGGCGCTGGTCCGGGCGTGCGATCCCGGCAGGCTCAGGCCGTTTGAACGAGGATCGTCCTGAAAGTTGAACGTAGCGCTTCCGGTATTTTCCGGTGCTGGCGGCTGACCCTATTGTGCATGGATTCGCCAGACCTGGACATCGCGTCCCGGAATCCGGGTATCGAAACCGATTCGCCGTTCATCGGCCGTCAGGCTTTTGCGCTCATCACGGGTGAGGTCCACCATCCGGAAAGAACCGTCCCGATCCACCATGACCGAGACCGACAGCTCCGCTTCTTCCATCCCGTGATTGATGAGGAACAGCAGCCAGCCGTCGTTGTCGGCCTGGAGCCGAGCGGCCACGGGATCCGGGGACACACCGTCCAGCGAGGTGGTGACCGGGCGCTTCACCCCGGCCCAGTCGGCCAGCGCTTCCATGAAGGCGTTGTTTGCCGGTACGGTTTCCGGGAAGTTGGCCATGCCCAGGAACGAGCCGGCCAGCAGCGCTTCACCTTCCCCGTACCGGTTGACGACTATGGACGGGTCACCCGTCATCTCGAGCCGGGCGATCACTTCGGCCCGGTCGCTGATCAGCTCCACCGTCTTGCCGTACAGGGTGCCGATGAGTGTGTCATTCGGGGCAGGGCGGCGCTCACTTCCGAGCTCTGAAGGATCCACAAACCGGCTCCAGAACGGATGATCGTTCTCCGTGAGCACGATCGGGATGTCACGCTCGCGCATGTACACTTCGTGCTCGCGGGCGCCGAATACTTCATGCAGCCCCATACCGGGGATCTCCATGGAAGCGTACCCGCGGTCGTCGTTCCACCCGATGCGCGCCTCGCCGACGGCAAAGCCGCCGTCCGCCACAAACTGCTTCAGTCCGTCCGCCGCCTGCTGGGTGAGCATGAGCGACCAGGGGAGGATGACAAGCTTGTACTGTGACAAGTCGCCGGACTCCAGTTCCTTGCGGTGGATGAAATCGACCGGGATGTTGTTCTCGGCGAAGACCCGGTAGTAGCCGATCAGGGAATTGTGGTGCGCCATGGGGTGGTCGGCCCGGCGCTGCGCTCCGCCTACCATCTGTGAGAGCGGATTGTAAACGATGGCCACCTCGGCCGGGACGGGTTGTGAGTTCAGGAAAAGCTCCTGGTTCCGGTCCACAATGCCCGCCAGCTCTCCGGCCCTGACCGCCCGCTCGGTGAGCGAGCCGTCCTGGTTGACCAGGCCGTATCCACCCGATTCGTAACCCGAGGACATCGGGTAATAAGCGTAGATGTTGACAGCTTTGGCGCCCTTGGCGATGGCGGACCAGATCCAGACGCGATGATCGCCGGGGGTGACCGGATCGCTGACGATCAGCGCGATGGTGCCCTTGCCGGCCTGCAGTTCGCCGACGTACCAGCCCTCGTTGTTCCGGTTGGCGCTGCGGGCGAAATCCATCATGTTCATGACGCGCCAGGCGGGCCAGTGCCGGTCGGGATGGTTGTGCTTGGGATAGAGCGAAACGCCGTAATAGTCGACCGTTTCGGCCATCAGGAAGTCGTCGGTGGCGCCCACGCCCATGTGCGGGGAGATGATAATGGATGAAACGGCGGCATGTGAAGTGATCACATTTTCGGGATCGCCTTCACGCACCGCGTCATAGCGCATGCGCAAGTCGGAGGCCAGCTTTTCGTAGATGAAGGTCTTCCAGTCGAGGTAATCCGTGTAGCTCAGAATGGTACTGAACCGGGGCGGGCTCACATCCTCCCACTCCTCGAACCCGCGGTGCCAGGCGGTGTTGAGCGCGTCAAGCGTGCCGTATTTTTCGCGCAGCCATACTCGGAAACGCGCCTGGGTGGACGGGCAGTAGCAGAACTGGGCGTTGGCCACGTAGTCGATGTTGGCCCAGTTGATGATGTGCGGCTCGCTCCACAGGTCCCATCCGTAGAAATTGTCGTATTCGTTCGCGACGCGGGCGGTCTCGGTGTAGAAACCCAGAACCGCGTCACGGACCGCGTCATGATCGGTGCAGAAACCGGGGGCGGATTGCGACTCGACCAGAGTGCCGTCCTGTGCCTTGAATTTGGCATCGGGGTTCTGTTTGCCGACCCAGTCGGGTGCCGAATCCACATAGAACTGGATGAACACCCGGAGTCCGACCTCTTCGGCCAGTTCCATCAGCAGGCGCAGGTTGTCGAAGTTGTATACGCCCGGCTGCGGCTCCACGCGCTGCCATTCGACCCAGGTGCGGACGGTGTTGAATCCGAGGTCCCGTATCTGGCGAAGGTCGCGGAGCCATTCCTCGCGCGAGTCAGGTGTGATTTCCGATTGCATGGGCGCCCGTGCATCTCCGCCGCTGTACCAGACGGAGAAGGGAAAAAAAACGGATGGATAGGGGGTGTCGGGCGTGCGCGGGCCGGATGCGGCACTGCTCAAATCGGCTCTGACAGTGATTAGAATTAGTAAAATGACGAATAAAAACAAAAGTTTTGGTAAAAATATCCTGTTCATTCTTTGCTCCCTGGTTATTCTTTAAGTGCGTAACGCAATGCAGTATAATGATTTTGAGCCTGCAATGCGGACCTGAAGGTGTCGGTTTTCCTTTTTTGTACCAGAATTGCTATAATAAACATACGATAAAAAAGCGCTTTCTCAATGCGGATGAATTATTTCATGCAATATCCGGATACCGCCTGAGGATAACATGACTTCCTCAATCACAAAGCAAGGTATTCATCCGCGCAGGTATCCTTGAAACCCCCAAACCAACAGACATATGACTGGTAAACATGTCACATTTCTGGGCATACTGTTGCTATCGCTTCATACCGTGCTTCTGGCGCAACCCAGAGATTATGAAATAACGGGTTCGGTGATCAACAGCCGGACTTCGGAACCTCTCGTTGGAACGAACCTCCAGGTGGCCGGTACCGTTTTTGGCGCAACCACCGATCTGGATGGTAATTTCAGCATTAGCGCCCGACTCGAACCGGGCGAACACATCCTTCTGATCCGATATGTCGGATTCAGGGGAAAGGATCTCACCTTTATGGCTGGTGATGAGACGGAAATCGATCTTGGCGTGCTTCAAGTCGAGGAAGATATGCTGGGTCTGGAAGAGGTTGTCGTAACCGGGACTACCGTCCCCACCCGGCGGCGAGAACTTGGCAATGCTGTTGCCACAACCCGCATGGATGATGTACAACTTACGGGGGCAACCAGCCTGGACCAGGCGCTGTCTGGACGTATTTCCGGCGCTCAGGTCTCTATAAACAGCGGACGTCCCGATGGCGGTATTTCTATTAGACTGCGTGGTACCAGTACGGTTTTGGGAGCGGCCGATCCACTATATATTGTGGACGGAGTCATCATCAATAACGATTCACCTGAACTGGTGGATGTCGGTGGTGGCAGTTCCAACCGCCTTGCTGATATCAACCCCAATGACATCGAGCGTATCGAGGTTGTAAAGGGGGCCGCGGCTGCGGCTCTGTACGGTTCCCGCGCCAATAATGGTGTGGTTCAGATCTTTACCCGGCGCGGTGTGACGGGTGAACCCAGGGTGACTTATAGTACACGTTTAATGACCGACAAGATCCGGAAAACGCTGGATGTGAACATGCACCCTACAAATGCTGCAGGCGATGAAGTTGAGCGCTTCGACCACCAGGAATTTATTTTTCGTCGGGGTTACGGTACCGAACAGAATCTCTCCGTATCTGGTGGTACCGATGCAACCAACTATTATCTGTCCGGCTCCTATCTGTTCCGGGAAGGTATATCTAAAGGCAATGATTACAGTCGTGGCAGTGCCAGATTGCGGCTTGACCAAACCATCACCAACTGGGCCAGTGCCACCATGAGTGCCCAGTACATAAATAGTCACACCAACGATGTTCCGCATGGAGGGATTGCTGCCAACTATGGATCCCTGACCGGTTTCATCTTTGGACCCAACACCTATGATCCTCGCCCGGTTGATGGCATTTACCCCGATAACGGAGTGCTGGCCAATCCGGTGGAAGTGATTGACCGATTCGACTTTACCAATGATGTAAGCCGCTTTATTGGAAGCCTCCAGCTCAATCTTACTCCGATCCGGAATCTGGGCATTGATTACATCATGGGATTTGACACGCACACGCAAACCGGGAAGGCCTTCATTCCTCCCGGAACGGTGGCACCAGGAGTGGGCACCGGCTTTTCCCGCAGATCGACCCGTGAAGCTTTGCAGATGAACAATGATCTGAATGTACGCTACCAGTATCGCGTTAACGAGTGGCTGACATCGCGAACACTGGCCGGTGGCACCATGCAGTATGAACAACGCGAAACGATTACCGGTGAATCAAGGAACCTCCCGCCAGTTACACGGGTTTCCTCAGCTGGAAGCGACCAGATTCTGGGTGAAAGCCGGAGCGAACTGGTTGTATACGGAGTTTTTCTGCAGCAAACCTTCTCGATGTATGATCGGCTGTTCATTACCGGTGCTGCCCGGGTGGATGCCTCGTCATCGTTCGCCGATGATGAGCGCTGGCAGTTCTATCCCAAAGTGAGTGCTTCCTATCTCATATCAGAAGAGGCCTTCTGGCGGGAAAGTGGCATCTCCCGGATCATCAACGAGTTCAGCATACGTGGCTCGCTCGGGGAGTCGGGCGGACTTACAGCAATCGGTCCATTCGACCGGTTCACCAATTACCCACTGGTCAACTACAGCGGACAGCCGGGTCTTATCACCGGAACCAGCCTCGGTACACCCGATCTGCGTCCGGAGCGCCAACGCGAACTGGAACTTGGTTTTGACCTGAGTTTTCTTCGGAACCGGGTTTATCTGGAGTTTACCTGGTATGATCAGGTGACCGAAGATCTGTTGCTACAGCGGACCATTGCCCCAACCACCGGTTTTTCCACTGCTCTTGAAAATGTGGGAACGATGGAGAACCGCGGTATTGAACTGGTATTGCGAACGCTCCCTGTCAACACACCGAGAACAAGCTGGCAAAGCACCCTCACTTTTGCCACTTACAGCAACAAGGTCGATGGCATCGAAGGAGATGTGCTGAGTGTCCCTCGGGCTTTCGGACAGGTGGCGGCCGTCAATGGTGAACCGCTTGGCGTCTACTACAGCACCATGTTCGCTCGTGACGATGCCGGTGACATTATCTACGACGATGCTGGTATTCCACAGCGAATGGTGGATGAAGACGGTTCCCCAATCAGTGGTGTGATCGGTGATCCCAATCCGGACTTTACGGCTTCATGGTTGAATAACATCAATTTTGCTGACCGATGGAACCTTAGGTTCCAGTTTGACGCAAGTTATGGCAATGATACCTTCAACTTCACACGCCGCCTGGCGGCACTGGGTGCCTTTGGAACCCTGACCGACTACGAAAAGGAACTTGCAGGAGAACTGCCTGAAGGATATAACGCGGCTGTATTCAACATCTTTGAGAATTGGGTGGAAGACGGTTCTTTTATCAAGCTTCGCGAACTTGCGATTTCTTACACATTCTATCCGGAGGTGCTGGGACTCCGTTCGCTCAGGGCAAGTTTGGTGGGGCGCAACCTCTTATCCATTGACAACTACAGCGGTTACGATCCCGAGATCAATGTCAGTGGACAAAGCACGGTTGTGAGAGGATTTGACTTTGTCGAGATTCCCGCTCCTCGCACGTTTTCCATTGGATTAACCGCCAATTTCTAATACCGAGAATTATGAGTTTAAAACAATCTGCCAGAACAATGATTCCGGGTCTGCTGCTCTTGGCTTTCATGCTAAGCGCTTGCGAACTGGATGTGACAAATCCGAACACCGCTTCGGAAGAAGAGGTACTGACTACAAGGGAAGGCATCATCAACTTTGCCACCGGTATTCAGCAGTACCATGCAACCTCATTTCTTGAGGCATCGGTAGTTGATCCCGGTATAACCGCCAAGGAATTGGCAACCACCACAACACTCGCCAACTATCTGGAGCTGGAGTCGGGTGGAACCGATTTGCAAACCGATAACCCAAATGTGCTGCGTGTCTGGTCACGTTCCTACCGCTTAATGAACATGGCCGAGCAACTTATTGAAAATGCCGGCAATGTGGAACTGGAAGCCGGTACTCAGAGCGGCATCATTGCACTTGCCCATTTCCATAAAGCGGCAGCGCTTGGTGTGCTGGCGCAAAACTTCGAGAGTGCTGCAATGTTCACCGACCAGACAGAAAACGCTGAGTTCTCTGGTCGGATGACACTTTTCGGTGAAGCGGTTGATCTGCTTCAAACCGCCATCGATCTGATAAGCGCCACCCCGGTATCAGCGGAATTCGAAAACCGGATATTGGGGGATGATTTCGATCTGGAGAATTCGCTCCTGGCATACAAAGCCCGTTTTCTGCTTTTTTCTGAAAGGTATCAGGAAGCTTATGACGCGGCTGCAGAAGTGGATCTGGACGCAACGTCCTACTTTTCACTTGACGGCCAGAACCGGAATCCGATCTACAACATCTGGAGCACGACCGGCCTGGAGTATGTTGCCCCGAGAGAAAGCCTGGGCACCCCGCTCTTGGAAGATGGTGATGCCAGACTTGCATTCTACATTGAGGAAACATCCGAAACCAGCGTCAACGACATCCCGATCGGTGCGTTGAGGGGTTTCTTCTCCACCGAATCATCCAATATTCCGGCGTATTTAACGGGTGAGATGATCCTGATCCAGGCCGAAGCCATTGCCAATCTCCAGAATCCGGCAGATGCCGTGCCATATATCGATTTGGTGCGGACCAAGTCGGCGATTGTTGATCCGTACGGAATTGGTGCGGGTTTGGAACCCTATGAAGGTGGCACGGACCTGGAAAGCATACTGGAGGAGATTTACCGTCAGCGAGCCGCTGAACTGTTCCTTACCGGCATGCGGTTTGAAGACAGCCGCAGACTGGGTCGGCCCGGACCGAATGATCCCAATCCGGAACGCAATCGCACATTTTATCCCTACCCGGAGCGCGAGCGCTTGAACAACCCTGATAATGTACCACCCAATCCACCGATCTGATCTGGATTGTTTGATGGCAACATAACCACATAAAGAAGACAGTCGGACCAGCTTGCTTCAAGTTTGTTCCGGCTGCTTTTTTATTATGCGGTTGATCATCCCGTTGAAGATGAAATAGTGGAACGGCAGCACCAGGTACCAGTAGAGTCGGCCCCAGACACCGCGCGGACGAAAGGTCGCTTCCTGGATCAGACGGTCATCCTCGATGCGGAATTCCAGCCATGCCTCGCCGGGCAGGCGCATTTCAGCAAAGAGCAGCAGGCGGCCCTCGTCTTTGTCGGCCAGCAGCACGCGCCAGAAATCGAGGGTGTCACCGGTGTTGATGTCGTCGAGCGAGGTACGTCCGCGCCGCAACCCCACGCCGCCGAACAGCTTGTCGAGGAATCCCCGCATCCCCCAGAGCCAGTCGGCATAATACCACCCCGTGCTTCCGCCGATGGACCAGATTTTAGCGAGAACGCGTTCCCGGTCGCGGATCGGGCGCTCCTTTCGGTCCTTGAAACAGCCGAATTTCGGTACCTGGATGTGCTGTCCGAGCCCGGTACGCAGGCGCCCGCTGATAAGCGAGTCCTTCCAGCTCGACAGAGTCGCATTCTGCTCGATTTTTTCGAAGGCGAGCGATACGGCGCGCGGGTAGGGAATCGGCGCAATTCCCAGCATTTCAGCCAGGTCGTTGTCGCGGCAGGTCACATCCACCTTCATACTGTCAACCAGTTTCACCGCAAGGGAATAGCTCGTGGATGTGACAAAATAGAGCCAGTAGGATGAGAGCTTGGGCGTAAGCACCGGGACGGTGAAAATGGCGCGTCGCAGTCCGCGCACCTGTGCGTACTGCAGCAGCATCTCCCTGTAGGTGAGCACATCCGGTCCGCCAATGTCGTAATTCCGGTTCCAGGTGCGCTCGTCGCCCAGGCACCGCTCCAGGAACGAGATCACATCCCGGACAGCGATCGGCTGAGAACGTGTTTTCAGCCAGCGCGGAGCGATCATCACCGGAAGTTTTTCCACCAGATCGCGGACAATCTCGAACGAGGCGCTTCCCGATCCGATGATGATGCCGGCGCGCAGCGTCGTGAGCGCATACCGGCCTGAGCCCAGAACATCCTCCACCTGCTTGCGCGATGCCAGGTGCTTCGACAGGTTCTTGTCGTTGATGATGCCGCTCAGGTAGATCACGTGCCGGACCTGCGTCCGGTTCATGCGATCCCGAAAATATTCCGCCGACCGGCGCTCCATATCCTCAAAATCACCGGAATGGGAGGACATGGAATGCACCAGATAGTACGCCCCCTCGATATCCTCCGGGATGGTGTTCAGAGAACCGGGATCCAGAAAATCCGCCTCCACCACCGAAACTTTCGATGCCAGTTCCCGGCCCAGGTTCAGGCGGCTCCGGTCCCGGACGCTGCAGACAACTTCGTGGCCGCCCTCGACCAGCACGGGCAGCAGCCGCTTCCCTATGTAGCCGGTAACACCGGTGAGCAGAATTTTCATTGTTTGTTCCTATGTCCTGACAACCTGGTATAATAATCATCAAAAGCAACGCGGGATGTTGCAGGAGCGTTCGGAAAGCTTGCAACCGGTGTGATCAGAGTTTTTTCCGGGTGGATTTTCCAGGGGAGGGGTAACAAGTGCAACTTCTTCGCACATTATTGGCAGGATTTGCTAACTTCCGTAAGCTTTAGTTCGCGCTGCGCTGCCTCAAATAACATTGGAACACCTTCAGACCACGGCAAGTCCCACAGCATCAATGAATACTTTTCAGCACCATTCAAAATACTCCCCGCAAAACTGAAATTCAGGCATCCATGAAACTATTGAAAACTGTGACCCTGGCATTGTTCCTGCTTGTCGTCTTTTCCGCACCGCGTCAGGCAGAAGCCCAGCTTCTAGACTACGGATTCCGTGCCGGCATGAATATCTCGTCGGTGACAAACTCGGTCTACCGCACCGATTTCATGAACGGATACCACTTCGGGATATTCGCCAGCTACAACTTCCGATTCCTGCCCATCGCCATCCAGCCGGAAATGATCTACTCTCAGATGGGAACGAAATACGACGAAATTGTGCTGGGGTTCCAGTCACCGCGTCCGGCTACCGTACGCATGAACTATATCCAGCTGCCGGTGCTGCTCAAGGCCTATCTGCCCATTCCCGGTCCCGTGAGGCCAAACCTGTTTGGCGGACCATACGCCGGGTTCCGCTCAGGCACTACCTTCAGCATCGGGGGCCAGGAAGTTCCCCAGGCCGGGGACTGGTACCGGGACAGTGATTTCGGTTTTATGGCCGGCATCGGAGTGCGGGTGAGACTGATGGTTGTTGATCTGGACCTGGAAGCCCGGCTGCAATACGGTCTCGAGAATATTTTCGATGAGCAATTTGAATACGATGAGAAGCACCGCGTCCTTTCATTTTCCGCCGGGATCGTATTCTGACTTGCCCGGGTCATCCTAGTAAATAAAGAGAACCTGTTTTGTCCGCAAAGCAAGATAATCTTGAGAAAGCATACGAGCTGCTGACCATAGATGACGACCGCGCCTGCCGTGATATCTCCGAAAGCGCCTGCCGGGAGGCGCCGGGAAACTTTTTTCTCAATGCAGGCAACGGAGCGCTGACCAAACTGGCCGAACAGATCGCCAGTCCCGGGCTGGTCCTTCCCTGGCTGTTGAGCGCCATGGGCGCGCCATCCTCGCTGAGCGGATTTCTGGTCCCGCTTAGCCGCAGCGGCTCCCTGGTGCCGCAGTTGCTGGTGTCGTCCCGCATCCGCAAGTATCCGCGCCGGAAATTTTTCTGGGTGGCCTCCGGATACACACAGGCGCTCGCGCTGCTGCTGATGATCCCGCTGACTCTCTTTGTCGGAGGGCTTTTGGGCGGAATCGGCATCCTGGCGCTCCTGGCCGTTTTCAGCGTCGCCAGCGGTGTGGCCTCGGTCAGCTACAAGGATGTGATGGCCAAGACCATCCCCAAAGGTAAACGGGGGACGTTGCTGTCCATTCGGGCCACGGTCGGAGGCGCGCTCGCCCTTGGTGCCGGCGCCTGGCTTACACTCACCGCCGGCGAGGACGAACCGATCCTCTTTTACGCCGCCCTGCTCGCCGCGGCCGCCCTGCTCTGGTTCGCGGCCACCACCCTGTTTGCATTCATCCGCGAGGAGGCCGGCGCCACCGACGGCGGTCGCAATGCCATCGACGAAGCGCGGAACGGCTGGCGTCTGCTATCGGAACAGCGCGGATTCCGGGATTTCGTCATCGCCCGCAGCCTGCTGCTCGGAGTGCCGCTGGTCGTGCCTTTCTACTCCCTGTTTGCCAGGGAGCTTGGTGCCGGACTTGCCGGGCTCGGCCTGTTCGTCATGGCCAACAGCCTGGCCATGGTGCTCAGCAGCTATTTCTGGGGGAGGATGGCAGATCGTTCCAGCAAACACGCCATGGCCTGGGGCGGACTCATTGGCGTTGCCGCAGCCGTAATCGCACTGGCTCTCGGCTGGCGGCTGGATCTGGAGTACACCTCCTGGTGGCTCGCCGCCATCATCTTCATCACCGGCTTTGCGCAGGCCGGCACGCGGCTGGGACGCAAGACCTATCTGGTGGATGCGGCTCCGGAAAGGGAACGGCCGCTCTACGTAGCCGTGAGCAATACCCTGGTCGGCATCATCTTCCTGGGTTCATCGCTGATTGGCCTGCTGGCCGGTCTGCTCGGAGTGCAGGGCGTCATTGCCGCCTTCACGGTCATGATGCTGGCCGGATCCCT
>SKNT01000150.1 GCA_007120385.1 Balneolales bacterium | reverse complement strand
TCATACGGATCTTCATCCAGGATGCCATCCGCCGCCCGGTTGGTGACCACCCCGCCACCGGAACGTCCGCCGTTCAGGGATGGAAACTCCAGATATCCGCGCTGGTCGATCTTGGGTTTGGCGATACCCTCACGGGCCAGGTCATCCAGGTAAGGATCCACCGAAGGAAATCCGCGGGAATACTCCGGGTTGGAAGCGAGGGTCCCGCCGACATTATCGACCGATCCGACAAGGCCATTCAAGGCATGAGTGGCCATGGAGTTGTACGCACCGCGCACCTGCATGGTCGGTCCACCGCCCACCCAGCAAATCGCATGCGGCGCCGCTTTCCCGAAATCGGTTGCGACGCGTTCGATTTGATCGGCGGGGACACCGGCGCGTTCGGCCGCCCACTCCGGTGTTCGGTCTTTGAGCTCCAGGTTCCACCATTTGACCAGACCGTGCGCATGGTTATCGCGGAAGGTGTTTTCATCCACCGTTTCACCCAGTATAAAGCGATTCTGTCCGTCCACGAAATCACCGACGAACTCCCGGTTCCAGAGACCCTTGGTGAGAATCACGTGCGCCATGGCCACGGCGATGGCCCCATCCTGCCCGGGGATCACCGGCAGCCACTCGTCCGATTTGGCGGCCGTGGAGGAGAGTCGCGGTTCCACGGTGGCCACCTTGGCACGGCTGAGCAGATCGCCCCAGGCGTTATTGTAGTGGGAGACCTGGCGGTTGGTGGCAATGGGATCGGCGCCCCAGCATATCACATAGCGGGCATTGCGGACATCGTACTGCCGGTAGGCCCAGATGCCCTCGGTAAAGTACGGACCAAACTTCTCGGCCTCGGCACAGATGGAGCTGTGGGAAATATTGTTAGGCGATCCGATGATCTTCGGAAAACGGTCGTAGAAGATGTCCCGAAGATACGTGTAGCGGCCACGCAAGAGCATGAATTTGTGCGTCTCATGGCTGCGGCGCAATTCCATGATCCTCTCTGCAATGGTTTCAATGGCCTCATCCCATGTGATTGGTACGAAGCCGGGGTCAATGCCTCGCCCTTTCTCGGGATTGGTCCGCTTCATGGGCTGCTTGAGCCGGTCGGGATCGTAGACCTGCTGCAGGCCCAAGTGCCCGCGCACGCAGATGTTCTCGCCGTTGACCTTCGAGTTCGGATTGCCGCGCACTTTGGTCGCCCGTCCGTCCTGGACGTACACCTGCACCGAGCACCAGGAGGTGCAACCCAGGCAGGAAGTAGCTTCCCAGCGGCCGTTTTTTCCGGCCGGAAGCGTGGTCCCCGCCTTCGCCTTGTCCGCTGCCCTGAGGGTGGACAGTCCCGGGGCCAGCATCGAGCCGATAGCGGCGCCTGTGCCGGCCATCAGGGCCCGCTTCAGAAAGGATTTCCGGGATGCGGTTGCCGTTCCGTTCTGCTTCCGTGTTGCCGTTGGTGCATCAGAAGTGCCGCTTGCGTTGTTCGTACCGTCAGCGCCGTTTGCTTTGGTGATGTTGCTGTCTTTCATGTGTTTAAAACTTTGGATTCATAAGGTCACATAGAATGTCCATGACGTTTTTAATCATGCTCATGTGTGACCGGTCGACGGTCATGGACATAGCACTTCGTGACCTTCGGTTCATCTGTTTAAAATTTCTGATTCATAAGGTCACATAGAATGTCCATGACAATTATACTCATGCTCCTGTGTGAAGGGTTGCCGTCATGGCCATTTCATAAATGGGATCGTTTATGCGTTAGCCGAACAGTTGTTTTTCCTGTGCCGGTTTGGAAATATCGATGTTGTCAGCCAGTTCACCCTTGGTCTGGGGATAGTCGCTGGCGGAATTGAAACTGCGCACATAGTACACCTTGGGCCGCGTGCCCAGGTGCTCCATGCGGCGGAAAGGCCGGTACTTGGCCAGTACCCGGCTCACAGAGCTGTTCGGATCGTTCAGGTCGCCGAAAATGCGCGCATCGGTCGGACACCGTTTGACGCAGGCCGGAAGCTTGCTTTCACGCAGGCGGTGCAGACAGAAATCACACTTCTCCACAATGCCGTGGTGCCGGTTGCCCAGTCCGTGGTTTTCACGCTCGTTATTGTAGTATGGGATTTTCTCTCCGCCGACCTCATTGAGGGTGGATTTGGCCGATCCCGTCACGCCGGCAATAAGCTCCTCTTCATCCTGCCACTCCTGGTGCGGCTGGCCGAAATGGGCATGGACCTCGCCGTAGGGACAATTGATGATGCACGCCCGGCAGCCGATGCATTTGGCAGGATCATGGGCGGTTACCCCGCCGTTGACCTTGTGCAGGGCCGATGTCGGACACGCCTTCTCGCACGGCGCATTCTCGCAATGATTGCAGAGCGTGGGCAGGTACTCGTAGCGCACATTCGGGAACTTGCCGGTCGTGTGGGTGATGTGGTGGGACCAGAAATGGCCTCCGCGCAGGTTATTCTCGTTTTTGCATGCAATGTCGCATCCACCGCAACCGGTACAGCGCTGAAGGTCGATGACCATGACCAGGTTGGTACCCTCAAGGTGCTCAAGCCCCTCGTTTGCATGGGCACGGCTGCATCCGGCCGCAACGCCCACAACCGCGGCGCCGGCACCCATCGATTTAAGGAAATCCCGTCGCGAAAGTTCGCAGGCAGATTGATTCCGGACGCCATTGTCCGTTCCGGTTTCCGATGCCGCGGAGCGTGCGGCATTGCCATTGCCGTTCCGGTTTTTCTTCATGTTGAAAATGGAATCCGGGTGGAGGTGTCTGTTATCGGTGCTCATTGTTCCTCGTTGTTAAATAATGGATCATTATCATCTTCGGACGCGCCTGGAGCGGCGGTGGCTGCGGCAGGGGTTTGCAAGGCGACCCTGTAGAATGGCTGTATCACCAGGCGGATGCCCAGCGCGAAGATCACCAGCATCAGTCCGACAACGAACACCATTACCAGCCACTCGACCAGCTGCGGGAAATACTCGAAGCGGACCAGCGTGTCCCGGACATGGTCGTAACGGTAGGCCAGCGCCGGGATCACCACGTTCATCGGCACCATCAGGAAGTTCAGGACCAGCAGTCCCGATGCCCCGCCAAGCGCGTACTTCCGCGCACGGTCGCTCTGCATCTTTTCCTGCCAGAACAGCAGCACAACCGGCAACAGGATGCCCAGTCCCACGTGGAAGACCCAGAGGGTCCAGGCATACTCCCCGAACAGCATCTGACGAAGGATGGCCGCCGTGGCGGGAACCTCGGCGTAGGTCATCACCAGGGAGATGGTCAGCGCCGTGAAGATACCCACCAGGATCCAAGAGAAGAACCAGCGTCCCAGCCGGTGGGCCAGTTTGTGATATTCAGAAGAGCCGTAAACTGGGGAAAAGACCAGATGCTGCAGCAGCACTACCCCGGTTCCCACCACAAAGGCCGAGATGAGATAGACGACCGGCAGGAGCAGGTCATTCCAGAGCGGACGCGCAGCAGCAACACTCAGAAAGGAACCAAGAACGGCGACCAGGGCGGCACCGGCGGGCAGGCTGATGTAGGCCATTTTCTTGA
>SKNT01000051.1 GCA_007120385.1 Balneolales bacterium | reverse complement strand
GTGTGAGCCAGTGCGCTTTTTCCGCTTGCGGAGAGCCGGAATTTTCGGTCCTGCCCGTATCGGAGCCGGTTCCTTCCTCTCTTCCCGGACTGTTCAGAGGACCCTTCTGTACATTCTCATCGCTCATAATGACCTTTTACATGGGTTGCGGATTCTTTCATTCAAATATTTCTTTCAATCACCAAGTATACTCTACCCTGCGCTTTTTTAAAAACGGATCGATGCGCACACCACTCACTCCGGGACCTTGCCGAATCGGTACACAATTCCCGCCATGAGCACGATGGTGACCGGATAGATGATCCAGACCGAAATCCCCATCACCACCGAGGCAATCAGGGCCGCAACGCTGATGCCTCCCACTACAAGCGCATAAGGCAGCTGCGTGTTCACGTGCGCCACATGATCGCACCGGCTGGCCAGGGAGCTCAGAATCGTAGTATCGGATATCGGTGAGCAGTGATCCCCCCACACGGCGCCTGCCAGCACAGCACTCACACTGGCGTAGATGAGTGCCTGGGTGGATGCGGGATCCAGCCCGGAAGCACTGCTGAGCGACCAGGTTAGCGGCAGCACCAGCGGCATCAGGATGCCCATGGTACCCCAGCTCGAACCGGTTGCAAAACTGGTGGCGGCTGCCAGCACGAAGATCAGCACCGGAATCCAGTTGGGATTGAGGAACCCTTCCAGCAGCGAAACAAGGTAGCCGGCGGTGTCCAGGTCAACGGTCACCATGCCCAGCGACCAGGCCAGCACCAGGATCAGCAATCCTTCAAACATGATGTTCATCCCCCGGAACATGCCTTTCAGCATCTGATCCACCGGCAGCAGCTGACCGGCCAGCGTCATGAATCCGGCCATGAACAGGGCAAAAACAGAACCCCAGACCAGCGCGGCGTATGAATCCGCGGATCCGACGACCTCCCGGATGGTATCCCCGTCACCCGTAATCCAGAGTCCGGCCAGCGTCATCACAAGCAGTGCCATGATCGGCACCATGGCATACAGCCAGTGCGCCGTGTTTTGAAGTTCTCCCGCTGCGGGACTTTCGCCGCTGCCATCGCCGCCATCCTCGCTGCCATCCTCGCTGCCGGAAACCGCCGATGCATCCTTGCCGGACCGGGCCTGCTGTTCGGCGCGGCGCATCGGCCCGAAATCCCGGCCGCTCACCGCTATGATCAGCACGAATATAATCGCCAGAAATGCGTAAAAGTTGTACGGAAGCGAGTTGATGAAAATCAGGTACGCGGATTCGCTGTAGCCGGCAATGGCCGATTCCGCCTCGCGGATGTAACCCATCACCGCGCCGATCCATGTGGAGATCAGCGCCACGATGGCCACCGGGGCGGCGGTGGAATCCACCAGATAGGCCAGTTTGGCCCGGGATATGCGGAACCGGTCGGTGAGCGGACGCATGGTGCTGCCCACGATCATCGCATTGGCAAAATCATCGAAGAAGATCACGTAACCGAGTCCGGCCGTGGTCACTTGCGCCCGGCGCCGGGTCGTGATCCATCCGGTGAGCGAGTGAACCACACCGCGCGTGCCGCCGTTAGCCCCGATGATGCCCACCATGCCGCCAATAAGCAGGGTAAAAATGAGGATGCTGGCATGATCCGGATCGGCAACGGACGGTACCACATAGTCCGTGGCGGAAGTGAAGAAGCTGGTGAACACGCTTCCCAGTGCAGCTCCTCCGGCGAGCCAGGCCCCCATCCACACCCCGATAAAAAGCGCCAGTAGCACCTGGCGAAACAACAGCGCAATCGCAATGGCAGCCAGCGGCGGAAGAATGCTCACCCAGCTCGCCTGCGAACCGGGACCGGTGACAGCACCGTTTTCTTCAAAATCAAATTCCTGATGGGACTGAACCGCATCCCAGTGTGTTTCCAGTGGCTGATCCTCGCAATCGGCATCCGCTCCTATGGTATCACCCTCCGCAAGCTCATCCCCGCAGGGAACGATGGCCAGGGTATCAGGTCCGGACCATGCTGTCGGCGCAGAGACGGCGCATGCCGCTGCCAGCAGCACAAGTGCGGCAGCAAGTCTGATTCGTTTTAGAGAGATGATGGCCAAATTCATCTTGCAAAGTGCACGGGTTATTATTGCTGAGTGCTCGGGTCCGTTTTATTCTGCCAGCATTTTCTGCGCTTCTTCGTATCCTTTGACAATCAGGTCCCTGATCTGGTTAGTATCCACACCGAAAGCATAAAGCGCCCCAATAAAGGAGCCGATGCTCGTACCGGAGAGGCAGTCGATTTTGATGTTTTTTTCCTTGAGAACTTTCAGCACACCCAAATGGACCGCACCGAGCACCGCACCGCCCCCCAGCCCCAGTCCCGTCTTCTTCTCCTTTTTGCGAAATAATTTCATGCGTTTATAATCTTTTGATTTATTAGGTCACATAGAATGTCCATGACAATTATAATCATGCTCCTGTGTGACCGGGCTAATTTCATGGACATTTCATGTACAAACCTCATTGTCGTTATGAGCATTGTAGTCTTATGGCAATATCACAAAGAACAGCACCCGGAACTGCAACCTGACATCACAGCTTTTCCAGCGCCGTACCCAGCCGTTGCAGCACCTCGTCGCGTCCAAGCAGCTCCAGCGTTTCAAACAGGTCCGGGCCAGATCCCGCGCCAGTGACGGCAACGCGCAGCGGCATCATCAGCTTGCCGAATCCCACACCTTCGGCTTCGACGATCTCCGTAAGGATGCGCTTCAGTTCGTCTGCGCGGAATGCCGCATCCTCCAGACCGGCAATGCGGTCCCGATAGAGTGACACACGTGCCGGGGTATCCTCCTTCCACCCTTTTCTAACGGATTTTTCATCGAAGTCCACTGGCGCATCGAAGAAAAAAGCCCCCGCCTCCAGAAATTCCGGCAGAAGAGAAACGCGCTCCTTGAGCAGCCGGACCACACCGGCCAGGAAGTCCGTGTCCGTCGCCCGCTGCTGCTCCATTTCAGTGAGCGAGTCCTTGCCGGGAAGCCCCCGCTCACGAATCAGCTCCTCAAGCTCAGCAGCCAGCTCCGCGTCGCTGCGATTGCGCATGTACTGTTCATTGAACCAGAGCAACTTTTTGAAGTCGAAGATTGCCCCGCTTTTGCCGACACGCTCAACGGAGAAATCGCGGATCATCTCCTCAAGGGTGAGCAGTTCGCGGTCATCGCCCGGACTCCATCCCAGCAGCGCCAGGAAGTTGACCACCGCATCCCGGTCATAGCGTTCGCGGCGGTAATCGCGCACGTTGACCGGAATTCCCTCCTCCTCGGCCTTTCGCTTTGACAGCTTGCCGCCGCTTGGCGACATGATCAGCGGCAGATGCGCCATCGCGGGCGGTTCCCATCCCAGATACCGGTACAGGAGGATGTGTTTCGGGGCAGAACTGAGCCACTCTTCTCCCCGTATCACGTGAGTGATCTCCATTCCGTGATCATCGACCACGTTGGCCAGATGATACGTGGGCAAGCCGTCGCCCTTCAGCAGCACCTGATCGTCGAGCCCTTCGGTCTCAAATGAGACAGGTCCGCGCACCAGGTCCTCAAACTGCACGGTCTCACCGGCCGGCACCTTGAGCCGAACCACGTATTCCGCCCCTTCCTCGAGCAGCTCCTGCAGCTCCGGTTCGCTGAGAGTCAGGCTGTTGCGCATCTGCATGCGGGTCTGGGCATCGTATTTGGGATTGGGGTTCTCCGCAGTGCGCAGGCGATCGCGCATGCTTTCGATCTCCTCCACCGTGTCGTAGGCATAATAGGCGTACCCGGCATCCACAAGCTGGCTGGCATACATCGCGTAGCGGTCCCGGCGCCGGCTCTGGTGATAGGGCCCGTAGTTGCCCTTGTACTCCTGTTCCTGCTCGTCCCGGACGGCAACCGGCCCCTCGTCGGGATGCAGTCCCGCCCAGGCCAGGCTCTCCAGGATGTCCTGCCCGGCCTCCTCCACATACCGGGCCTGGTCCGTATCCTCAATGCGAAGCACAAAAGTGCCGCCGTGGTGACGCGCAAAAAGATAGTTGTACAGGGCAGTGCGCAGGCCGCCGATATGAAGCAGGCCTGTAGGGGATGGGGCGAATCGAACGCGGACTTTGGAACTCATTGGCTTTGCTTTCTTCAGTTGCTTTTTTTGATTTCCGGAAAGGTAAGGGGTATTCTGATAAGATGCGGCATGGATCCAGTCGGATCACAACGGTTTTTGATGAATTGCACTTCCAGAAACCAGCACACTTTCGGTTGGCCAGCCCATGTAAAAATGTCATATTTTCAGCTTGAATGCCACGATGCGTCTCTCTTCCCAATTCTCACCGCGTAATCCGTCGATCCTCAAACATGGCACCGACACCAGACAGCAATGCCCGTCCGGCAGCGCCGGCAACCGCCCTGCTTCTGCCCGGCTATTCCCCCGATCTGGCCTGGCTCGCACGGGCGCTCCACGCCGGCCGTGTGATCCTCGACGACCTGCACCCGTTTTCCCGCAAAAGCAAGGTCCACCGGACTAAAATCCGCACCCCGGACGGGCACCAGTGGCTTACCATCCCGTTTGTAAGCGAAGACCGGCGCAAGCCCATACGCGAGGTGCGCATCGACGACCGCCGGCCCTGGCTCGGGCACCACCTGCAGGCACTTGAGTACAATTACCGCAACAGCCCCTGGTTTGATTTCTACGAGCCCGAAATTCGCGCCGATCTCGAAAAAACTTCCGGTTGCGGGCTTCTGGTGGATGCGGTCCGCCACCTGATGCAGCGGCAGTGGCTTTATCTTGAGCTGCCTGATTTTCCGGAATGGTCCAGTGAGCTCATGTCGCAGTCCGGGATGGGTGAATTTGCAGACTGGCCTTATTTGCCGGAAAATGATCGGATGGAAATCTGGCAGGAGCCGCACAGCCGACATTATCAAAAGCCTCATCCCATTGCTGTCCGCACCGGCACCGTCCAGCCCGTTTTTCATATTCCTGAATACCGCCAGCATTTCCCCGGTTTCGTGCCGGGCTGCGGGATATTGGATCTGCTCTTTGAATACGGCCCGGATGCCTGGCAAGTGCTGGATAAGCTGAGTTCCGGCGGACCGGGAGAAATCGTTTGACAGCCGGCATCCGCCACATCACCGGCAACAGGCACGCCGCCGGCAGACAGATATTCCGTCAGTGACAGTCACATCGCCGGCAACAGGCCGGGCCTGTCCCGTTGCCGGTCAAACCGATGCAACCAGCAATCGATCGCTGGTACTTTTTCTACCTCACGCTTTCATCATGTTCGCGGGACATGTCTTCCAGGGTCCGTCCCTTGGTTTCATTGATCACTTTTTTCACAAAGAAAAATGCGACAATGCCAAAGAAAGCATAGATACCGTAGGACAAGCCAAGTCCGATGGACGCCAGAAGCATGGGGAAGGTCATGGTGATGATGAAGTTCGATCCCCACTGCGATATGCCGCAGACGGCCAGCGCAGCACCCCGGAATTTGTTCGGGAACATCTCCCCGAGCATGACCCACATGACCGGACCCCAAGTGGTTGCAAAGAATGCGATATAGGCATTGGCAGCCAGCAGGGCGACAACGCCTTCGGTTCCGGTAAGCTCGAGCCGGCCCGCATCTCCTTCCGCGGCAAAACCGAAGACAAGCGCCAGCACACCCAGCATGAATGCCTGGCCGAGACCACCGATCATCAGCAAGGGCTTGCGGCCAACTTTATCCACCAGATAGATGGCCAGAAAAGTGAACGCCACATTGACCGATCCGCTGATAACATTGGTCAGCAGCGCGTCTGCTTCGGTAAATCCGGCAGCCTGCCACAATACGGCGCCATAGTAGAAAACGACATTTATCCCGGTAAACTGTTGCAGAGCAGCGAGGCCAAGTCCTGCCCATACGATGGGATGAAGATTTTTCAGCCGCTTGTTCACAAGATCGCCAAGGCCAGGCTTCTCTTCACGTATCACCGTTACACGGATATCTTCAACCTTGGCTTTGACGTCCATGTTCCTGAAAAGCCGGCTCAGGACATCCTCGGCAGCATCGTATTTGCCGGCGGCTACCAGATAGCGCGGAGACTCGGGTATGAATATCAGGGCAATGAGAAAGATGGATGCGGGGATGATCTCCATCCAGAACATCCACTGCCAGGCGCCGAAGCCGAACCAGAACGGCTCTGTGGATGCCCCTGCCGCAGTGGCAATGTAGTAGTTGCTCACAAAGGACGAAAAAAGCCCGATTACAATGGCAAGCTGCTGAAGGGAGATAAGTCCGCCGCGGTAGCGTGCAGGGGCAATCTCGCCTATGTACGCCGGAGCGATGATGCTCGCGGCACCGACGGCAAGTCCGCCAAGAATACGAAACGTCACAAATTCGCCCGAACTGGCAGCAATACCCGATCCCCAGGCACTGATAATGAAGGCGGCGGCTGTGACCAGCAGCACCGGTTTGCGCCCGAACTTGTCGGCCAGCGTCCCGGCGAAAAAAGCACCCACGGCGCAGCCAAGCAACATGGAAGCCACATTGAATCCGGTACCCACGGCATCGGAATCAAATGCCTGCTGCAGCGCATCTACTGTTCCGTTGATCACACCGCTGTCGTATCCGAATAGAAAACCGCCCAGGGCGGCAATTACTGACAGAAAAATTACGCGGCCCATGTTGTCGCCGCTGTCATTGTTAGCCATAGTTGTATACCTTTTTTCCCGTTACTTTTTGTCGCCGGCCAGGATTCGGTCTGCCCGTCCCATGGCCGGTCATTTTTCAGCATACTGCCCAATGTTCATGAAAACCAATATAGAAAACCAGAAACAGTATGCACATACCTAATCTTGATTTTTCTCTGTTTTTTAGATACACCGCCAAGGCACCCTGCCCGCGGATTCCGGCTGTCTAATTATCCCCCGAATTTCTATCTTGTCAAGTCACGTTCCAGCGGACAGCATCCGTACCGTTCCGGTATGCGGGTATTGCGTTTTATTTAACCCTGGCTGTTGCCATTTTACATTGTTTATTAGCCAAGAATCCGTCTATTCCACCATCCATGTCATCCCGTCTGTCTTTTTATAACGACACGCTAACGCGTCAGCTGTACTCCAGCGACGCTTCCCTGTACCAGGAACTTCCGGCCGCCGTCGCCTTCCCGAAGAACCAGGACGATTTCCGCCAGATCATTGAGCGTGCCCGCCGCGACAATCTCCCAATCACCATGCGGGCGGCCGGCACCAGCCTGGCCGGACAGACCACCGGCGACGGGATTATCGCCGACATCTCGCGGTTCATGCATCAAATTGTCGATATTGATCCCGCAAAGCGCATTGCCCGCGTGCAGCCGGGCGTGATCCGCGACCAGCTCAATCGTGAAGCCGGCAAACACGGCCTTCTGTTCGGGCCGGACACTTCCACCACCGACCGGTGCATGCTCGGCGGCATGATTGCCAACAACTCCTGCGGCTCCTACTCCATCAAGTACGGCACCACCCGTGAGCACGTCCTGGAGCTGGATGTGGTGCTGAGCGACGGGTCTTCGGCCACTTTCAAACCGCTCACCGAAACCGGGCTCCAGGAAAAAATGCGGCTGGAATCACTGGAAGGCCGGATCTACCGCGAAATGTTCCAGCTTCTCACCGACAACCGCGACCTCATCCTGGAAAACTATCCGCACCCGGATGTCAAACGCCGCAACACCGGCTACGCCCTGGACCGCCTTTGCGAAATGCACCCGATCACACCCGGCGGACGCCCCTTCAACCTCTGCGAACTGCTGAGCGGCAGCGAAGGAACCCTGGCCATGATCAGCGAGGCCGTGGTCCGGCTGGAGCCGGTCGAAAAGCACAAACTGCTGCTCATCCCCCAGTTCGCATCCCTCCAGGAAGCCCTGCGCAGCACCGTAGACGCCGTCGCATTCGATCCGGCCGCCGTCGAGCTGATCGACAATTTCATCCTCGATGCCACCAAAGGGAATATCGAGCACCGCCGCAACCGGTTCTTCCTGGAAGGTGAGCCCATGGCCCTGCTGATCATCGAATTCCAGGGCGACGACATGGACGAGCTTCGGGAACGTGCCCGCCGGCTCATGGACAAATTGATCGCCGAAAAGAAGGGCTATGCGCATTCGCTCATGGAGAAACCCGAGGAAATGACCCGGGTGTGGAACCTGCGGAAAGCCGGGCTCGGTCTGCTCATGGGCCACCTGGCCGACTCCAACTCCCCGGAATTTGTGGATGACACGGCCGTTCGCGTGGAAGACCTGCCCGACTACATCGCCGAATTCAAGCAGATCCTGGATAAGTACGGCACGCAAAGCGTCTACTACGCCCACGCATCGGTCGGCGAACTGCACCTGCGCCCGATCCTTGACATCAAAACGCAGGAAGGCCTCGACAAAATGACTGCAATCGCCGAGGAGGTTGCCGATCTGGTGAAAAAATACAAGGGCTCCCTCTCCGGCGAGCACGGCGACGGACGCCTGCGGTCTCATCTGATTGAAAAGATGGTGGGCCCGGAAGTCATGCGGCTGCTCCGCAAGGTCAAGCACGTCTGGGATCCGGACCATATTCTCAACCGGGGCAAGATCATTGATCCCGACCCGATGGACACCGACCTGCGCTATTCCCCCGGCTACCGGGAGATCGAGGTGGATACGGTCTTCAAATGGCGGGCGGAAAAGGGATTCGGACCGGCCGTCGAGCTCTGCAACGGCGCCGGCGTGTGCCGCAAAAAGGTTGAAAGCGGCGGCACCATGTGCCCCTCCTACATGGCCACCCTCGATGAAAAAGACAGCACCCGCGGCCGCGCCAACGTGTTCCGGCAAGTGTTCTCCAGCCGCCAGCAGGACGGCTTCACCTCCGAAGAGATCAAGGAAGCGCTCAGTCTCTGCCTGAGCTGCAAGGCGTGCAAGTCTGAATGTCCCGCCAACGTTGACATGGCCAAGCTCAAGGCCGAGTTCACGCACGGCTGGCACCGCGAACACGGCATTCCACTGGCATCGCGCTTCTTCGGCAACGCCGCCCTCGTCTATCCGCTTGCCGGCCTGTTCGCCCCCATCGTCAACTACCTGAACGGACTCGGGCTGGTCAAGGGAATCTACCAGCAGCTCCTGAACATCCACCCGGACCGCAAACTGCCCGATTTTGCATCCCAAACGTTCATGCGCTGGTACCGGAAAAACGGTGGCAAAATGAACGGATTGCCTCATAAAGGCACTCGAGGTGAAACAGCTGGTTTGAAAGGCAGCCTCGGTGATGCTGTCCCGGCCGAAAAAACCAAAGTCGCCCTCATCGTCGACTGGTTCACCGACTATCACGAGCCCTCTGTTGCCAGGACGGCCCTGAATGTGCTCCGCACGCTGAACTGCGAAGTCAAGGTCATCGGTCCGCTCGAAAGCGGTCGCACACAGATTTCACGCGGCATTCTGGATACGGCAAAGAAAATCGCCATTCGCAACATCAGGGACATGAAGGCTCTTGTGGATGCGGGCTACCGCCTTGTCGGACTGGAGCCCAGTGAGATCCTCACCTTCCGCGACGAATACCCGGACCTTTGCGAAGAAGAGCAGCTGGACGATGCCCGCAGGGTTGCCGGCGCCTCCTTCCTCTTTGAAGAGTTTCTGGCAACGGAAGTGCGTCCTGAGCTGTTCCACAACAGCTTCAGCGGGGCAAAAAAGAAAGTCTATGTCCACGGGCACTGCTACACCAAGGCCCTGGTAGGCACCTCCCCGGTTCTGGAATCGCTGCAGCGCGCCAACTACGATCCCGTGGAACTTAAAACAGGCTGTTGCGGCATGGCCGGAAGTTTCGGCTACGAAGAGAAAAACTACGAAGTCTCCATGAAAATCGGGGAGCTGGCGCTGTTTCCTCAGATCCGGGAACTCCGGGAGGATGACATTATCTGCTCACACGGCTTCTCATGCCGCCATCAGATTGCAGACGGGACCAGCCGGAGCGGCAAGCATACGGCCGAAATCATCTGGGACAGCAGGAAATTCTAGCTGATTCGCTGCTAATCTTCCTGCGACTGCTTCACGAGGGCAACGGCACCCTTTATATCAAAGGTCTGCAAATCCACCGTTTTGGCATAATCCATGACAGGAATCTCATTGCCCTGCTTGTCAACAATGCGATAATCCATGCACATGGATCTTCCTCCGGCAACTTTCTTCAGGTGACCCAGAGCCTTCTCCCGGTCATCAGGATGAACAAGCCGCTTCCAGCCTTCATGGCCTTCGCACTCCTCCACCGAGTAGCCGGTAATGTTCTTCACATCCGCTGATATCCAGCGGAACTCCGGCTCACCCTTGTCATTGAAGCTGAGGCCGTATTTGAAATCACTCTTGGTGTTGAAAATCCGGTTGAAATCCTGGTTGCGCTGATAAAGCGTCTTGAGGACCTTCTTGCGCAGTGAAATATTGCTCACCTCGGTGCGCATCACCTTCTCGGTTTTCAGCTCCAGCGGCTGGATGGAGGCCTCTACCTGCACCGGAAGACCGCTTTTATGCTGAAAAATGAACCGGTAATCTGGCTGTGTCTTGAAATCCTCTTTCCAGAGTTCCTGGAACCGCTCCTTGAGGATATTGCCGTGCTTTTCCGGCATGATTTCCCAGAACTTCATTTTCTGAAGCTCCTCTTTCTCGTAACCGATCAGCTCCTGCAACGACTTGTTGGCAAACCGGATGGATCCGTCTTCTGCAACATCAAGAATGGTCCTTTTGGATGTTTCATAGAAATCATCCATCTCAACCTTGCTGTCAACCAGCGATTGTTCCACGCGCTTGCGTTCGGTGATATCGTGCTGGTAGGAGACCCAGTGGGTGATCTTTCCGTCCTCATCCACCAGCGGATGGATATCCCACTGGTTGATGAACTCGGAGCCGTCTTTGCGGTAGTTCACCGTCTGTCCGAAAAATGCCTTGCCTTCAATAAGCGATTCCCGGAGCCGATCGAGTGTCGCACGGTCGGTTTTGGGACCTTGTAGAATCCTCGGGGTCTTGCCGATCACTTCCTCTTTTGCGTACCCGGTCATTTTCTCAAAACCCTCGTTGACATAGACGATTTTGGGGCCGGGACTGTCAAGGTCGAGTTCGGTGATCAGAATGGAGTCGTAGTCGTTGCGAATGGCTGCTTCGAGAAGTTTCAGCTCTTTCCTTGCAGAGTCTCGCTCGTCAATAATTTTTTCCAAAAGATCTTTGAGTGCATCTGCTGAATCTTCATCCTTGGCGTGGGCGCGAACCACGCGCATTGCTTCCAATATATCCATGACAACTGAATCTATTTGTAAAGTACTGTGTAACAATGAACTAAATTTATTTCTGCCCGGCATGAACGGGGTAATTTACGGGCAAAATCCGGGAGATAGACGTACTCTATCACTTAGTGAAGCCCGAAAGAAGGGTAAATCGTTCCCGTCTGTGTCATTTTTTATGAAATAATTACAGGGGTACTCCACTGGCGGCATCCCTGCCTGCAATTTCGGTCATCACCCGGTTGCGATAAACCAGTCCGGCGCGGAGCGGGGTCGTTTTTCCTTCACTCGCCTCTTTCTCCAGGCCATCCAGCAGCGCGGACAGCTTCCGGTCTTCCTGCAGGAGCTGAAGCAGGGAATCTTCGGCCACCGAGCGGATCCACTGCCGCAACTGTGAGCGGCGCCTTTGCTCAAACCGGGAATCCTTCCTTCTGGCGTCCAGCGACTCGGTCATATCCTGCCAGCATGCCGTTACCGAACTCCTTTCATGCGCGCTGCAGGCACGGATTATGATGCCGGATTGCTCACCGCCTGTTATCTCCAGAGCGCTCCGGTACTGCTGAACCGCTTGTGCCGCCGATTCTCTCCGCGGCCCGTCTGCCTTGTTTACAAGGATAACATCCGACAGCTCCATGATGCCGCGCTTGATACCCTGAAGCACATCTCCCGCATCGGGCAGCAGCATTACGGCAAACAGATCAACCATGCTGCTGACCCTCCACTCGGCCTGACCTACTCCAACCGTCTCGACCAGCACCACGTCGTATCCGGCTGATTCCGCTATCAGCATCGTTTCCCGGGTCTTGCGCGCCACACCGCCCGGAGTTCGTCCAGCGGGAGAAGGCCGGACAAACGCCGCATCCATCCGGGACAGCGTCGCCATCCGGGTTTTATCGCCCAGAATGCTTCCGCCGGATACCGGACTGCTGGGGTCTACGGCCAGAACTGCCACTTTGTGCCCCGCATCCACCAGCACCTGGCCCAGTATTTCAATAAACGTGCTTTTACCGGCACCGGGCATTCCGCTGATACCAATGCGCACGGCGCCGCCACTGTCCGGGATCAGCCGCTCAAGCAGCTCCTGGGCCGGCTCCAGATCCTCGATGCGGCTGCTTTCCACCAGCGTAATGGCACGGGCCAGGTCCCGGCGGCTTCCCGAACGGATCGAATCGGCCCATGAATCCAGATTACCCGCATCATACACGTCTGACCTGCTCATCTATTCATTCTGTTTGCTGGGGGTTGAAAGATGGCGCAGCACTTTGCGCGCCGCCTCAGGAATCTTTGTTCCGGGTCCAAAAACCTCCAGAACCCCGTTATCCTTCAGCCACAACGCATCTTTTTCCGGAATCACGCCGCCGGCAACAACGGCAATATCACCGGCACCCGCCTGTTTCAGTTCCGATATCAATTGTGGAATCAATGTTTTATGCGCACCGGCCAGCGTCGACACTCCCACCATGTGCACATCGTTCTCTATGGCCTGGCGGGCCGCTTCCGCCGGTGTCAGGAACAACGGTCCCAGGTCCACGTCAAACCCGATATCCGCAAATGCAGCCGCCACAATGCGCGCTCCGCGGTCGTGTCCGTCCTGGCCCAGTTTCACCACCAGGATGCGGGGCCGGCGGCCTTCTTTCCGGGCAAACTCCTCCACTTCCTTCACAATTTCCATAAGCAATGCCTTGTCCTTGTAAGTTGTGCGGTACACTCCGGTCACCGGCACGGAATCGGTCCGGTGGCGACCCCAGACACGCTCAAGCGCCGCCGTCATCTCTCCGACCGTAGCCCTTTGACGGGCCGCATCCACCATGAGCTGCAGCAGATTTTTCTCCTGCAGCCCGTGGTTCTCCCCGGAAATGCGTCCGGCAGTCTCTTCAAGCCGGAGCAGCGAGTTCTCCACCGCAGCCGGATCCCGCTGCGAGCGGACCCGCTCCAGTTCGCGAATCTGATGCTCACGCACTTTGCGGTTATCCACATCAAAGACTTCCACACTTCCTGCCTCTTCGCTGATGAAGGCATTTACGCCCACCAACGTCTCCTCGCCGCTGTCAATGACGGCCTGACGGGCGGCTGCCGACTCCTGGATCTTTCGCTGCGGCATGCCCGCCTCAATGGCCCGCATCATCCCGCCCATGCCATCCACTTCCCGGATGAGTTTGAGGGCTTCGTCTATCAGGTCGGCTGTCAGTGACTCGACCGCATACGAGCCGGCCAGCGGATCTATCGTGCGACACAGCCCGGTTTCTTCCTGAAGGATGAGCTGGGTGTTGCGCGCAATACGCGCCGCCGTATCGGTCGGCAGCGATAGCGCCTCGTCATAGGAGTTGGTGTGCAGGGACTGCGTCCCGCCCAGAACCCCCGCCAGCGCTTCGATAGTAGTGCGTACCACATTGTTCAAAGGATCCTGAGCTGTCAGACTCCAACCCGATGTTTGACAATGCATTCGAAGTAGCAACGATTTTTCGTTGCCGGGTTGGAACCGCTCCCGGACCAGCGTTGCCCAAAGTTCACGTGCCGCCCGGAGCTTGGCAATTTCGGTAAGGAAATCCATTCCGATGCCAAAGAAAAAGGAGAAGCGCGGAGCTGCGTCATCCACGCCAAGTCCGGCTTGCCGTGCCGCATCCAGATAGGCCAGTCCGTTGGCGATGGTGAATGCCAGTTCCTGCACGGGGGTGGCTCCGGCTTCCTGCATGTGATAACCCGACACCGATATGGAGTGGAAACGCGGCATATGCTTGTGGGTCCAGGCCATGATGTCCGACACGATCAACATGGATGGCGCAGGCGGATAAATATAGGTATTGCGGACCATGAATTCCTTGAGGATGTCATTCTGTATGGTTCCGGTTAACGTCTCCGGCTGCAAGCCCTGCTCCTCTGCGGCAACCACGAAACAGGCCAGCACCGGCAGCACGGCACCGTTCATTGTCATGGAAACCGACACCTTGTCCAGCGGAATTCCCCGGAACAGGCGCTTCATATCCTCGACGCTGTCAATGGCAACGCCGGCCATGCCCACATCGCCCTCCACGCCCGGATGGTCCGAGTCGAAGCCGCGGTGTGTTGCCAGGTCAAAAGCGACGCTCAGCCCTTTCTGCCCCGATGCAAGCGCTTTGTGGTAAAAGGCATTGGTCTCTTCTGCCGTTGAAAATCCGGCATACTGCCGGATGGTCCACGGCCGCTGCGTATACATGCTCGCATAGGGTCCGCGCCGGTATGGGAACTCTCCCGGCCGGGACTCCCTGAAGCCGCGGGTGACAAGGTCCTGGAGCGTGTACAGTGTCTGTATGTGCGTTGGTTTCATAAGCATGGCTCCGGTTTGTTGTCCGGGCAGGCATGCCAGCGGTTGGCCGGGGATAACGGGCTCAGCTGCCCTCCAGTTCGGACTGCCGGAAGCTGGTAAGTTCCGCATCAGTGCCCTTGACATCCCCGAGGTGTTTCTGCATCTCATATCGCAGCTTCTGGATGGTAAGACCACTGGTAAGCGCCCCGTTATGTGCTATGGAGATCCTGCCAGTCTCTTCTGAAACAACCACAACCAGTACGTCATTCACCTCACTTATACCAAGCGCCGCCCGGTGCCGAGTGCCAAATACCGAAGAAATATTGGGATTCTGGCTTATCGGAAGATAGGCACTGGCGGCCACGATCTTGTTGTCACGAATGATCACAGCTCCATCATGCAGTGCGGCTTCCCGGTTGAATATGGTAAGCAGCAGCTCATTGCTTACGCGGGCATCAAGTTCCACACCCTTGTCCACCAAATCATTAAGCGGAGAGCCTTTTGAAAAAACAACAAGCGCCCCGGTCCTGGTTCGCGACAGTGTCTTCACGGCCTCCACAACCTCGTCAATCACGGAAAAGGATCCACCCCGGTCAAAGAACTTGTAGAGCGAGGTATTCTGTCCGATATTGTAGAGCAGTTTGCGGATTTCCGGCTGGAAAATGATGATAACGGCCAGGATACCGACATCCAGAAGCCGTCTCAGCACCCAGTTGATGGTCGACAATCCGAACAGGCTGACAACCGCATTCACGATAAAGACAATCAGCAGGCCGATTACTACCGGCACGGCGAAGGAGCCCCGTATCCAGCGGTAGAGCAACAGGATAACACACGCTATGATGAGCGTCTCGATAAGGTCTTTCAGACCAAATTCCAGAAATCCGAGCGGTAAGATCTCCAACTTGTTTCGACCTGCTTTCAGTTAGGGGTAAGCAATGCCATCTGCTCCAAGATACACCGTTCCCGTTACAAAACGGAAGAAAGCGCCTTAAAAACTTCGAGGGAATCCCGTGCCTCGCGAACATCGTGCACACGGAGGATAGCAGCACCTTGCATCAGTGCATGATAATGAAGCGCAAGCGTTCCGGCAAGTCGTTTGTTGACCGGACGGTCGCCATGCTCATCCGCCAGCAGTTTTCCGATCATGGACTTGCGTGAGGCCCCGACAAGCACCGGATAGCCCAGGCGGCATATCTCCCGGAGGCGTGCGATAATCTGAAGGTTGTGCTGCAGTGTTTTGCCGAAACCGATCCCGGGATCTATAATGACCTGCTCCACTCCTGCCCTGGCCGCCTGTTCTGCCTTGACTTTCAGGAATGCCGCTATTTCGGATACGGCATCCACATATTCGGGATTCTGCTGCATGGTCTTGGGCGCCCCCCGGCTGTGCATGATCACCAGTGCCGCACGGTGTCCGGCACAGAGCTCCGCAAGTGCGGGCGAGTTCTGCAGCCCGCTCACATCATTGACCATGTGGACACCACACTCCAGGGCCTGACTGGCCACTTCGTATTTGGTCGTGTCAATGGAGAACATCGTTCGTGGAAACGCCGGCAAGGCCTTCTCCAGTACAGGTATCACTCGCCGCAACTCCTCTTCCGGAGTGACCGGATCCGATCCCGGCCGAGTGGACTCTCCCCCCACATCAATCAGATCCGCCCCGGATTCCACCATCTGTGCCACTCGTTTCAGCGCCGATTCGACATCCCGCACCTCGCCCCCGTCAGAAAATGAATCCGGCGTTACATTCAGCACCCCCATGATGGCCGGGGCAGAAACAGAAAGCGCCTTGCCCCGGAGGACAAAGCGCTTTGAAGATGTGTGACCCGACACGTAACCGGAATTTTCCACTATTTTTCCTGTCAGTATGGTCAGTGTCCCTGTCTGTGGATGATCATTATTCCTTGATCATGTCAGGAGTTTTTTCCTTCTCTGCCCATTCATCTGCATCGGGCAGCGGGTCTTTCGACTCGTTGATGACCGCATCGCCCCAAAGTTCGGCGAGGCGCTCGTTCAGTTCGATATAGTTTTCCCATTTTTCAGGCACTTCATCATCCGGGAAGATGGCCTCGACCGGACACTCGGCTACGCAGGCGTCGCAATCAATACAGTCATCGGGATGGATTACAAGAAAGTTGGGTCCTTCACGGAAAGCGTCTACCGGACAAACGGCAACACAGTCCGTGTATTTGCAATTGATACAGGGTTCGGCTACTACGTATGTCATGCTTTTATTCCTGGCTTGGTTACTAATTTCGTTTGATGTGCAACTTCGATTAAAATTACAGATTACATGTGTACCTCCTGAATTACGGATCAAATTATCTGAAAAATAACTCAGATTCAATCCAAATAGGGTCGAAAAAGCCCTTCCTAAACCATCTCAGGGTTCATTATCAGACACCATGTCGCTGCGGGTGTGACCTTGCCCAGCAACCTGACTGTGTTTCATGAAGGCGACCCGGCTCCTGCTTGCCTGACTCATTCCCTTATCAGATGCTCCACTTCTTTAAGCGATCCGTCGTTGGGTGCCGGTTCCAGATCCAGAATGTGGCAGATCAGCTCGTATATGTGCACAAGTTCAAATGGCCCGACTTTTTTCCCTTCATGGAAATCGGGTCCCTGCGCCAGGAAAATAGTCCTCATCTCCGGTTCGCGGTGGTCCCAACCGTGATTTCCGGCCAGCAGACCCCGGCGTTCAAAATGAGACCGGCTGGTAATGGACCAGGGCAGGTCGGCCACCATGATAATTTCCGGCGTCCGCCGGTGATTGCCGATGCGGTATGCCTCTGGCAGCTCGTCTCTGTAATAGACGCGGTAGCTGTCCTCGGCTTCCTTGAGCAGGTTGAAGACGGATTCACGTTTCCCTTGCCCGGGACGGATCATGGCCACCGGGCCCCATCCCACTACCCTTACATCGTCCAGGTCGATGATCTCATCCAGAAATATCACTTTGTCGTCGCTGGGCGCCGCCATGCCGTGATCGGATACAATTATGAGGTTCGTCGATTCCCTGAGGCCGGTACGCTCAAGCTCGTCAATGAAATACCCGATGTCCCGGTCCATGTCGGCAATGGCGAGGGTGACCTCTTCGCTCTCCGGGCCGTGCCGGTGCCCCTGGGAGTCCAGGCGGCTGAAATAGAGCGTGATGAAATGCGGACGGGTCTCATCCTCCAGCGACAGCCAGGTAATGACCGAGTCGATTCGCTGCTCATGCGGGAGACGGCCGTCATAGTCGTTCCAGCGGGTAGGACGCACACCGGCAATTTCTGCTTCACTGCCTACCCAGAACATCGAGGCGGTGCGCACACCCTGATTTTCCGCCGTCACCCAGAGCGGTTCCCCCTCATACCACCGCCCCTTCACCAACTCTTCCCTGTTCCCCAGGCTGAAGGTCACATCCCATTCAGGGTCGTACATCGTATTGGAGAGGATCCCGTGGTTTTCAGGGTACAACCCCGTAACAATGGAGTAGTGGTTGGTGAACGTAAGCGTGGGGAAGACCGGTATCAGATAATCCGCCTTGACACCCTTCTGAATCAGCTGGTCAAAATTCGGCGTTTCGGTCCGTTCGAAATAATCCGGCCTGAATCCATCAATGGATATGAGTACAACGGCGTTGCGATCCTGTGCAGGCAGCGATGCCGTCATCGTTGCCAGTATTACGAGCAGAATCATCCAGGAGAGGGTTGGTTTTTTCATGTGTTTAAAACTTTGGATTGATAAGGTCAGATAGAATGTCCATGACGATTTTAATCATGCTCCTGTGTGACCGGGCGACGGTCATGTTCGTTTCATGCTAGGTATATGTCAGTTTGAGAATGTACATAGCAACAGACAGCAATCAAGATAGAAAAAATCCAGGTCCTCCGTATGCACTCACGATGTTCAGCGATTACCCGGATCCGTTCCGGTTCATCAACCCGGCACGGGTGCCTGTATTGTTACGGTATAAGGAATATATTATCTTTGGCGGGATTCAGACGCTATAACGTACCCCAAAAATCATATTAATTCCCAAACGATGACACGGGAAGACGTCTATCAGAATATGCACAACAAAATTAAAATTCCTGTCAATCAAGTAAAAAAGCAATGAAAAAACTTCTCTCTCTACTTGTCCTCACGCTGATCTTATCGGCATCTGCCCAAGCCCAGGATTCTCAGCGAAACAAGGGACTTGGCGCAATTATTGGTGATCCGACCGGTATCAGCGCCGCTTACTGGACCTCGGATTCCAATGCCTTCAGCGCAGGAGCAGCATGGCATTTTGTGAACAATCCCTCATTGCACCTTCACGTGGACTATCTCTTCTACCGCTTCGACATCATTCAGCCCAACAAGGGGTCCCTTCCGCTTTACTTTGGACTGGGCGGACGCGTACGGTTTGATAATGAAGATAAATTCGGCGTTCGTTTCCCACTGGGAATCGCCTATCATTTCGCCGATGATCCGCTCGAGCTGTTCCTTGAGATCGTGCCCGTCCTGGATCTGGTGCCCGGAACCGGGTTCTCCGGTAACAGCGGAATCGGAATCCGCTATTACTTCTGATCTGCGATCCGGCGCATACCGCCTGAAGTACAGGCTGCCGCCGGTGGCCTCTGTGTGATTACCAAAGAATGTTGGATTTTTGACCGGAGCAATCCTCCCGGATGTGATACTTCCAACAAGTTGTTGAAGGTATCGGGTCCTTACCCGGACATGTGGATGGTTTGACCTTCCCGTGCAAGTTCTGCATGCATGTTGGAGTCTCTGGCCATCTTTTTGACCTTCTCTTCCACCTTCAGAAGCTCCTCATCAGTGAAGTCAGGTCCAAAGTGTGTGAGGATCAGGTGCTTTACACCGTTCTTTTTGGCCCGCTCCACCACCAGTTCCCATGCCGAATGTCCGCGGTTTTCCATAGTGCGGTAGTCTTCCAGATCAAACTGGGCATTGTGGATCAGCACATCGGCTTCGGAGACAAAAGCGTCGAATTGTTTCAGATAGGGAAGGTTTTTTCCTCTCATACTGCTGTTTTCAAGCGTATTGAGTTCATTGTCCGGACAGAAGACAATTTTCTTTTTCCCGATCTCGAATTTGTAGATGGCGGTTTCCACCGGATGGTTTGCGGAGATATAACGGACACTGTATCCCTCGAAGTTCTGACCGTCCCGCTTGATGACGTGGTAATCAAGGTGCGCCTTGAACATCTGGGCCGTAATCGGCGAATAGGTGTAGGAAACCTGATCCACAAGCACTTCCTTCGTGGAACCAGTGATCTGCTGCGGCATGTAGACATCAAACTTGTTCCGCCCTGAAAAAAGCGGCTTGAAGAACGGGAACCCCTGTATATGATCCCAGTGCGGATGCGTAATGAAAATTCGTCCGGTGACCGGTTCTTCCTCTTCCTGCAGCTGGCTGCCCAGATTCCGGATACCTGTGCCGGCATCAAGTATCAGCAGCTGTTTCTGGGCAGGAACCTTTATCTGAACACAGGTTGTGTTCCCGCCAAACTGGGAGAATTCCTTGCCCGGACACGGGATGGAACCGCGGACACCCCAAAATGAAATCTGTATGGCATCGCCCAGGACTTCCTCGATCTTCTCGGCAAGCTTGCTGTAGACCATTGGTTTGTGAAAGAAATCCGTAACCCCCGCCTTAAGGGCTATATCTTTCTCCACCGGGTAATCCCGTCCTGTCAGTACAAGGATTGGCAGATTTTCATAGTTTTCATCATCCTTGAGCTGCTTGCAGAGATGCAGTCCGTTTCCGTCAGGGAAATGGAGGTCCATGATGATCAGATCGGGCCTGACATCGTACACACTTTGAATAGCTCCCTCGAATGTGTTGTGCTGATAGAATTTATATCCTTTTTTTCTGAGGAAAGAGCCGACCAGTTCGCAAAGCGTAAGGTCGTCTTCTATCATCAGGATTTTCATTCCCCTTTCACTTTTCGCCATATAGCCTATCCGTTTTTATTTAGGTCAGGGTAATAACTAACACTTGATAAAATTTGCAAACAATATAAGGGGATTGCTGGAAAAAAAAGTGCTTATTTTTCTGGCAAGTTATCCGCTCTCCCTATTGCTATTCTTCCATTTTTCGCCTAAGCTCTTCAAGCTTATCCTGTTTCTTGTCCAAGTTCATCTGCGCAGCGTCAATTTTCTGTTGAATTTCGTCGATCAGATCATTGCCCTTGCCTCCGGGATTGATGAACGTTTTCGTATCCTGGTACCTCATGATTTCCTCATGAAGATTCTCGCACTCCTTCTTGAGTTTGAAGTAGTCGGCACGAAGAGATTTGTTGGGCGCCCCCTGTGAATCTGACACTGAACCGGATTTCCTGCCGGATCCGCGAAGTTTCTGATAGATTCTGTCACAGGCTTCCTTGTATTCATTCTCTATCTTCTGCTTTTTCTTGATGGGCACGAAACCGATGCTCCGGAACCGCTCCTGAAGCGGCTTTGCCTGTTGCACGGCCTCTTCAGGATCTTCATGTTCGCCAAGCTTCACAAGTTCGGCGACAATTTCCTTCTTCTTCTCATAGTTGATTTTCTGATCGTCCCTGATCGACTTGAAGTGATTTCTGCGGGCTTCATAGAACGTATCCATCGCCTTCTTGAACCTCTTCCATAGTTTGCCCGCTTTCCTGCGCGGTACCGGACCTGCATCCTTCCATGCCTTCATAAGGGCATCCATCTCCGCCGTTGCATCGTTCCAGTCGGTCCGGCCGGACAATGACTCCGCCTTTTCGCACAGTTTCAGCTTGACATTCAGGTTCTCCTGCTCCTGATCGCGAATGACATCCAGATTTTCAATCTTTCTCTCATTGAATTTCCTTGTCGCCTCATTGAACCGATCCCAAAGCTCATCGTTGTTCTCTTTGGGAACAGGGCCGATTTTTTTCCATTTTTTATGGAGGTTGTTTATTTCACGAACGGCAACAGCCAAATCCTCTTCATCCACCAGAGCTTCCGCCAGCTCACAAAGCCGCGTTTTCTTGCGGATATTTTTTTGCGTCTGAGCACGGAACTCCTTGTTGTGCTCCATTTTCTTGGCAAAGTACTCATCACGGACAGACTTGAACCGTTCCCAAATGGTGTCTGACTGCTCCCCTGGAACATGACCTATCTTTCTCCACTGGCGGGTCAGTTCTTCAATTTCCTTGTCCTTCTGCTCCCAGTTGCCGGTTTCTGGTCCCACAGATGAGACAATCTGGTTCATCTTGTCAAGCACGGTCAGCTTGCCGACCAGGTTTTCCTCTTCCTTTTGTGCTTTTCTGACCAGAAAAGCTACTTTCTTATCATTGAACTCCTGCACCAGTGCATCATATTTCTTTTGCTGCTCCTCGGCTTCCGGTTCATTCGGAATGTCCTTGATATCGTCCCACCGGCTTGTGAGATTGCCGACCTGCTTGAAAGCCTGCCATTTTTTTCTGTCTATGATATCCTGCAGCTGATCCAGGATCTTGGCTCGTTTATCCAGATTCTCCTTTCGACGTTCCCGCCGCTTTTCGAGCCACTCCGTTTTCCTTTCTGCCACCTTTTTCTGAGTGGAATCCAGGCGGGCGAGAATATCCTGGTAACCATCCTCCGAAGCCAGATCGGCATTTTCTTCCAGAAGCTGATTCCATTTGAAACGGATATTTTCCAACTCCGACTGCATCTGCTGCCAGTTGCTACCACCTGCAATATCTTCTGCCTTGCCGGCAAGCTCCAGCAGTCCGGCCAATGATTCCGCATATTCTTTGGCCTGGCCGGCATCTTCCACCGGCTCTTTGCCTGCCTCTGGCTCCCCTGTCCCTTCTGCCGGAATCTCTTCTTTCTTTGACGCTTCATTTGACTCGGCATCCGGAACAGCTCCCTCCGGCGACTCAACATCCGCAACTTTCAGATCCGGCTCCTCAGCAGCAGGCGCTTCTGCTTCCGGCGCTTGATCAGCAGACACTTCTGCTTTCGACTCTTCATCAGCTGGCACTTCTGCTTTCGATGCCTCGGCAACAGGCGTCCCGGCTTCCACAGCCGCATCCTCTCCGGCAGTTTCGGGTACTTGCGGCTGGCACTCACGGATCTCCGTGTCAATTTTTCCGACGAGTGCCTCGAAATCACCAACAGCACTGGCAGAAATCACTTCCTCCCGAAGCTGCTGCAGTTTCTTCAAAAGATCCGGACCGCGCTCCTCGTCGCGAAGGGTCTCCAGGCTGGTATCCACATATTTCTCGATACCAGAGAATTGATTGGCAAAATACCTAAGAGCATCTTCTGCCTCGGCCGGATTGACCCTGGCAAGCTCTTTCCCCTGAAAAATCGCATTGTCCTTCTGAAGGATGCGACCATCATTCTTAACGGTTGAAAACTCGTTTTCCATTAATATCACTCAGACACGGATTTTATATAATATTACAGTACTTACACCCTTGCACCTGCACGACACCACGGAACCGCTGCATCTGCTCTATAAACGGGTCCGAAACACGCACAAGATATAAGCTGATAAATTTTATAGCTTAAAAGAATAACAAAAAATATGTCAAGAGTAAATAATTTTCCCGTTCCGGGTACGGTTGAAGATCTATTTCCTCATGGCCAGTCCGCCAACAAGCAATCCCAGGCGCACCGGCAGCCATTTGCTCAGGAGATAAGGGATTCGCAGCAGTGATCTTGAAAACTTCAATGGGGCGTTATCTGCCAAGCCTTTAAGCCCGCGCAATGCCACGGATTCGGGCTTCTGCATCCCCCTGAAAGCAGCAATTTTCCTGTCCACCCCGGCAACTTCCATAAATTCCGTGTCAACCGGGCCAGGACACAGGACGCTGACATGGATACCGGTGCCCTGCAGTTCTTTCCACAGGCTCCAGCTGATGTTGATGACAAACTGCTTGGTGCCGGAGTAGACACCGAAAAACGGGACAGGCAGAAAACCGGCCATGGATGCGATATTCAGGATGCCTCCACTGTCCCGCCGGATCATATCTGGCAGCAAAAGCCGGGTAAGCATGACCAGTGAAACCATGTTCACCTGCATCATCTTCTGGTACATTTCGGGCGATCCTTCCGGGAAGAGTCCGTTGAAACCGAATCCGGCATTGTTGATGAGGATATCGATATCGATGCCGTTCTCCCGAATTGACCTGACGAGCGTTTCCGGTCCGGCCGGATCCGAAATGTCGCAGGGAATCACGGTTACCTCGCATTCATATTTGGTGCGCAACTCCCTGGCAAGGGCTTCAAGCCGGTCTTCCCGTCTTGAGGTCAGCACCAGTGCGGCTCCGTATGATGCCAGTTCATGACAGAAGGCGATCCCGATACCCGATGAAGCACCGGTAACCAGGACCGTCTTTTTGATGTAATACTGCATAAATCCTTAATGGATTAACTGATGGTTGTCTACTTCTGTTCTTTGTCAGCCTGGAAAAAATGGATATCGCGCTGCGGGAACGGAATGGTGATGCCTTCTTTGTCGAAACGCTCCTTGATATCCTTGATGAGTGCGAACCGGGTAGGCCACAGCTCGGAGGCCTTCACCCATGGGCGTACGAAAAGATCGACCGAACTGTCGCCCAGTTCGCCAACAGCCACCAGTGGCTCGGGATCCTTCAGAACACGCTCATCGGCTGCCAGCGCTTCCCGGATAATCTTCATGGCCTTGTTTATGTCATCGGTGTAGCTGATGCCAAATACCATGTCGACCCTGCGGGTGGGATTGGTCGAGAAGTTCGAAATATTGGCACCCCATATATTCGTGTTCGGGATGACCATGAAGATGTTGTCGAATGTGTGCATTTTGGTTGAAAAAAGACCAATTTCATCCACAACACCCATCACCCCGCTGATATTGACCGCATCACCGACATTGAACGGGCGGAACAGCATCAGCATCACGCCGGCAGAAAAATTGCTCAGCGACCCCTGCAGGGCCAGGCCAATGGCAAGTCCCGCAACACCAAGCAGGGCCACAAGGCTGGTGGTTTCCACGCCAAACCGGTTCAATACGGCAATGACCGTGGCTATCATGATGAGCACCTTAACCGTCTGCGCCAGGATCGGCGTCAGTGTCTTGTCGATTCGCTCCGATTTCTCACAGGCCTTGCGGACGCGCTTGCTCGCCCAGCTGGCAATAAGCCAACCGATAATCAGGATGACTATGGCGCCAATAATGTTGAATCCATACGGCACAACCACCTCGGCAACGATTTCCTCTATGTTTTCCATGATAATCTCCTTAATTGATTAATATCTCTTTCAGTTATGTAATCGCGATGTTTGCTGCATTTAAAGACCGGACATTATTTTCATGGCAGATTTGCCCCGCTGTCGAATCATGTCACATTCCCCAAAAATTTGATACGCTCACAAAATGTATGCGTAATCCCGGTATATAGCCAAGCAGATTTCCCTCTTCTTATAAAAAAAACGGAGAAACCGACTCGGACTGTGAAACCGACTCGCAAAAAAAAGGCAGAGCGACCATGTCGTTCTGCCTCACTTAAATGCTCAGGATGGCATACGGAGTTCCCGCTGCATTCACCTGCGGTTTACTGAATGTGGCTGCGCAGCATCCAGGCGACTTTTGAATGGACGGCAATCCGCCCGACAGCCAGATCCATGGATGCCTCGTCACCGGCCTCCTCACACAATGGGATCACTTTGCGTGCGGTACGTATCACCGCTTCGTTGGACTCCTGCAGTTTTTTCACCATGGTCCGGTCATCCGGCAAACCTTCTTCTTCCGTGATCGTGGTCATTTTGGAATACTCCTTGAACGAGCCCGGAGCAAAATGTCCCAGCGTGCGGATCTGCTCGGCGATATCATCAATTGCCGTGGCCAGCTCCGTATACTGCTCCTCAAACATGGCATGGAGCGACTGAAAGTTCATCCCGGTCACATTCCAGTGGTAGTTGTGGGTTTTCAGGTATAGCATGTAGCTGTCCGCCAGCAGATTGCCAAGCTCTTTTGCAATTTTACCGCGCTGCTCGTCTGAAATACCAATATTTATGTTTTTCTCCGACTTCTCGTGTAATGTGCCCATAATCTTCTCCTTTTTTCTCTGTGTATGTCAATAATTATGTGTTCGCATGCATGTTTTTTCAATGCTCTCACTGCCTCAACGCCTGCTCACTTCAATTCGTTCTTCACCTCTTCCTATAATACACCATCAGCCGCTTAAATTCCTTGGGGATTTCCGCCTCCAGTCCAATAATCGCTCCGGTGGACGGGTGGTGGAATTCCAGCCGGGATGCGTGAAGCGCCTGACGATTGATCAGCTTCTCTTCCTCTTCTTCACTGGCATAGTGGCGATCTCCTACCGTGGGATGGCCAATCTCGGCCAACTGGACACGGATCTGATTCTTGAGCCCGGTGTCCAGGGCCACTTCCACCAGCGAGACATCGCTGAACCGCTCGATCACACGGTACAGCAGCCGTGCACGTGTCCCCTCCGGATCCCCTTCCGGGACAATCACATTGCGAAAACCGTCCTTGATCCGCTTCATGTAATGCACAAGCTCGCCTTCGGGTGGATCCGGAATGCCCCGTACAATCGCCAGGTAAATCCTCGCGGGCTCATGGTTCCGGAATTGCTCCATGAGCCGGGTCCGGGCACGGGTACTCTTGGCAAAGAGTACAACCCCGCTTGTGTAGCGGTCGATGCGATGCACCGTCTGCGCCCTGCGCTTTTGCGGCTCAAGGTAAAGGTCCAGGGCGTCCTTCATATTGGCCGACTTCATGCCCGATATGGGCACCGTGAGTATGCCCGCCGGCTTGTTCACCGCAATGACCTGGGAGTCTTCGTACAGTATCTCCGCCCGGGCACGGGCATGCAGCGTCACATACTTTTTTCGTTTTTTCATGGCGTTTGTAATTGGCTTGATCCGGGTGTCTCGAGCTGCTTCAGAAAGGCCCGGCTTTCGGGATCATCGGGAAACCGGGCAGTGCAGGTGATCATCACCACTTTTGCCTCGTTGATCCGCTTCAGGTGCACCAGCACGGCGGCGAGGTTGCGAAGCAAGAGCGGCGTCTCCCCGCCATGATGGATACTCTGCCGGATCACCGTTTCCGCTTCCCCATATTTTCGTTGCGCCGCAAGGGCGTCAAACAGCTCATTGAGCAGCCCCACATGATCGGGCCAGGCCTCCAGAGCTCCGCGGTAGGACAACTCCGCCTGCTCCCAGAAACCCAGCAGACTGCAGACCGAACCCATCATGAATCGGGCATAGGCCAGGTCGTCACCCACGGCCTGTTCAAGGTGGTCAACCAGTTCGTCACCAATACGGCGCAGCCGCTTCGCACACTGATGCGCCAACCGGTCGTCTTTCTCCGCTTCAGCTGCTTCCATCTGGTCGGAAAGGTCCACTATTTCCTCGGAAAGCGCAAGCAGTCTTGGCTTAAGCGGATAGGGCCGTTCGGCGGTCATGGGTTGCGGGGCTCAGATACTCATTTCCACATTGTGGACATTTCTCAGGATCTCAACAGCGTTTTTGTCCTTGTTCTGCATGACCCGGTGCTCAAGATTGGTCACCAGCCCGGAACGTGCTTCTTCAAACGCCTCGGCACGCGCCTCTTCCGGTGTAGTGTTCCGGACCAGAATATAGATGTCATCGGCACGGATTACACTGTATAATCCGTCCTTGTTGAAGGCGTGGGATCTTAGCTGCTCATATTTCTCAAAAAGCGCGGAAAATTCGCCGGAACTCTCGGCTTTCTGGATAATTTCAACATCTTTGGGGCCTTCGGCGCTCAGGGGCACATGGCAGAGATAGAATAACTTTTCCTGGTAAAGCATGTGGTGGATAATCTTGGTTTATCGGTGAATCATCAAATCCTTTCAAGGTACAAAAATATCAGATCAAATGCCTCAGTCCGACTGTTCAAGCCAGCGGATCATGATATCATGTACCCGGGTGATATCCTTCAGAAACACAGACTCGTTTTTCTGATGATACGGGAAGATGGCGGGCTCCAGAGCCAGCGAGGGAATATCCGCCCGGCCGTCCCGGTTCAGCACCGCACCGTAGTGGAGATAGTCGTTGGTGTTGTTGGACAGATACAGCCCCGAATCGATGGCCAGAAACTGGTCACGCACACGTTCGGTTTGTTTGCGCTCTCCTTCCGAGGGCTGCTGGCCGGTGAACTCCCAGTGGCCGCTGTATAATGCCGCACCCGGCTTCCCCTTGAACAGCGGAGTGGTATCGAGCGTGATCACAGCCGAAGGCAACAGCCCTTCTTTCAGCAGAAAGCGCGCAATACGTTCGGCGCCCATTCCGTGGTGAAGGCCTTCACCCCCGTTTTTAAGCAAGTGCGGATGATGTTTCAGGCCGAAGCTCTCCTCCATCTCCGAAAACAGCAACATGAGCGGGGGAAATGAGCGCGCAGCGCCAATGCGGGCCAGGGATATGCAGAGTGCCAGCCCAACGGCATTGTCCAGCTGTCCGGTCAGCCGCTCGTCATCCTCCTCAAAAGGAAGCACTTCGGGATGCTCCGCTCCAAAATGATTGATTTTGTCAAGGTGTGCCGTCAGTGCCACCGGCGCCCTGCTCTCATCGCCAGGCACCGTAAAGACAAGGTTGTTATCCGGTACACGATAAACTTCCGCTCCGGCAACCGGCTCCATGGCGCGCAGTACAAGATCGTGGATCCGCTCCTCGTATGAGGAAAAAGAGGGCACGACAGCGATATCGCGAATGAGTGTAATGAGCTTTTCCATAGGCGTCAAGGTACAAAACACGGGAAACAGTTGCATGGATTGAAGAGAGCCGCATCCACTGCTTCCGGTGCGCATACATAATACCAGGCACCCGTTCCCGTTTCTATCCGGAGCACAATGATTTGTTGCATATCTTCACGACCAGATGTATTTTCGAAGTCAAACGTATGCCTTGAATAAGTGTGTGCACTGAACAGATTCAATAAACATTTCAGCACGTAAAAAAATGAATATAGACACCCGCAACAGAATCATCAGCGCCGTTCTTTCCGTCGTCATTATTGTCCTCGCCTGGCTTCTGTATGATTCCATCACTTCCCCGTACAAGAAAATCGAGCAGCAGCGCGAAGTGACCGAACATGTCCGGCACCGGCTCACCGTAGTACGGGATGCCCTGGTGGAACACCAGCGGAGAAACAACCACTTCCCGCAATCCCTGGACGATCTGGTCGAATGGCTGAAAACCGATGATACCATGATTGCACGTGGCGACACGCTTTTCAGATTCCGTCCGCCCTATGAGTACAATCCCGATTCGCTGATCTATTCACCCAGAACCGGCAACCGCTTTCAATACGCCCTCAACGATACGTTACGGCCCAACATCTATCTGCTGGAAGACCCTGACACCGACGATGCCATCGGTTCCCTTGAGCGAACCACACTGCTGAACGCCACAAACTGGAACTAATCCGATAACCATGCCGGAACCGGATGCGAGACTTGGAGTTGCCTTTGACGCCAACAAGCTCTTTTATGCCGTATCCGCTTCGGCGAGGCCGGCATTCCTGGAGCGTATCGGTCAGATTGATTTCTCATTTGATCTGATCGACTCCCTCTCGCGCCGCGATCCCGACACCTTCCCCGACCTGTGTGAAACCATTGGAAAACTGATACAGGAGGAGGACGTTTCCGAGGTCCGGATGGTCTATCCTCCTCAGCTCGAATGCTGGAGCATCGTCCCGAAATCGGTCTATGACCAGGAGGACGAGCGGCAGGCCCATCTCGGTATCCTGATGCAGGGCACACCCATGCGGCGCATCTCCACGCAATGGCACATCATAAGCAACCGTGACTTCAAGCTGCTTTCCGTGCGAAAAAAGCAGCATATCGAATCCTTCTCCTTTCTGGTGAACGGGCGGATCAACGGTAACCTCTATTCCGATTTTCAGATCGGGGAAAAATGGATGGAAAAAAGCCATTTCCACGGCTCCTTCCTGACCGTGTCGTTCTCCGGCAATGTGCTGGGCATATCCTCGTTCCTGCTGGGCAAGCTAAGAGCCGCCACCTACATCACCTGCGACGATATCTCCGACCTGCCCTATCTTTGGCTGCAGAACGCATCCCATCTGAACTGGATGCTGGGCATGCACGAACAGATCCTGGTCTACGGGTCACAAGCAGGAAGGATTGTGGATGAGCTCCAGTCGTACTGGGACGGTGCCTCCGAGATCGTTGTATTGGACTCCCTGGAAAAGATGGGATTCTCTTCCGATGAGAAGACTTTCAGTTTTCCGCTGGAAGGCGCATTCCCCGCCACGCTGCTATCCGTACTCTGACCTCATGCGTATCATTACCGGAACACTGAAAGGCAGAAAAATCACCATTCCGGCGCACATTGACATGCGGCCCACCTCAGATCGCGCCAAGGAAAGCATTTTCTCCATGATCGAAGTGCGCAAGCACATTGCGGGCTGTACCGTTCTGGACCTGTTTGCCGGAACGGGGAATCTCGGTTTTGAAGCCATTTCACGCGGCGCCCAAAGCGTCCTGTTTGTGGAATACGCATCCGCCGCCGTGGACCACATCGAGAAAACGGCACAGCAGTTCGGTGTGCAAAAGCAGATTCAGGCTGCACGCTCGTCGGTCGAGGCCTTTCTGAGCGGTCATCCCCGACCCTTTGACATCGTGTTTGCCGATCCCCCATACGACTATCCGGAAATGACCCGCCTGCCTGAGATCATCCTCAAGGAGGGCTGGCTCAGGCCGGACGGATGGTTTATCCTCGAGCATGACAAAAGGCATCATTTCGGCGAGCACCCCGAATGCGTTTTCACCAAGCCATACGGTCGCACCATTGTCTCCATTTTCCGGATGGACTCTTCTTCCGAAAAAGCCGATCCGGAGGCGGCACATAAAGACAGCAGGCCGGACCGGCCGCCTTCAAACGGGCCGGCTTTCGGGCCATCACCTGAAAGGGGCCCTGACACCTGATCCCAAAAATTCCGAGGTCACTATCGTGCAAGTTATTTATCCCGGCTCATTTGACCCAATCACATTCGGACATCTTGACGTTCTCGAACGGGCCACCAATGTGTTTGAAAAGGTGATCATCACGATCGCTGTCAATACACGTAAAAATGCCATTTTCACGCCTGATGAACGGATTGACCTGATCCGGGAAAGTATCCGCGAGGAGCCCTGGTCACATAAAGTCGATATCCGCAAGTTCACCGGACTGCTTGTCGATTTTGCCCATGAGAACAACGTGACAACGCTGATACGTGGCGTCAGGCAGTTTTCCGACTATGAATACGAATTCCGAATGGCTCTCATGAACCGGAAGCTGGGAAAGGATATCGACACCATCTTCCTGATGCCCAGCGAGCATCTGACTTTTGTTTCGGGCTCCCTGGTCCGTGAAATCGCCTACTGGGGCGGCGATGTAAGCCATTTCGTGCCTGCCAATGTGGCCGAGGCGCTTAAAAAGAAATACCGCTGACCGATCGTTTTCCCCTCTCGCGGGCAATATTTCCCCTCCTGCCACGCATCGGCAACAGCATACCGCATCCACCGGCGGATCCGACACAAATCCCGCCGGCACCCCCAATCCGGCAGCGTGCGCTATTTTTTATTTCCAATACACTGCCGCCACTTGGCATATGCTCAGTGACTTTCGTATCTTTACGCGCTTTATAACGTTGTGCAGGACTGTATTCCCTTCTTTTAACTAACATTATTAATCGGTTGTATAAATCAGGTTATTCTGCCATGATAGCGAAACGTGTTCAGGCCATTGCGCCGTCGGAAACAATGAAAATATCAGGTCGCGCCAAGGAACTTCAGCGCGAAGGAAAATCGGTCATCTCCCTGAGCCAGGGTGAACCCGACTTTAAAACCCCGCAGCATATCTGTGATGCCGCGGTCAAGGCCATACGCGACGGACACCATGGATATACCATGAACACCGGCAACCCCGAGCTTCGCGAGGCCATCTGCGCCAAACTCAAAGAGGAAAACGGCCTGGAATACACACCGGACCAGATCATCCTCTCCAACGGCGCAAAACAGTCCATCGGCTTCTCCCTGCTCGCCACCATCGATCCGGGCGACGAGGTGATCATCCCCGCACCCTATTGGGTTTCTTATCCCGAAATGGCAAAACTGGCGGAAGGCAAGCCCGTGATCGTATCAACGGCATTCGATAATGATTTCAAAATGACGGCCGACCAGCTTCGCGGCGCCATTACGCCAAAAACCCGGATGCTCATCCTCTGCTCGCCATCCAACCCCACCGGCAGCTGCTACTCCGCCGAAGAGCTCGAAGCACTGGCGGAAGTCCTTCGGGATCACCCCGGCATCCTGGTGCTTTCCGATGAGATCTACGAGTACATCGTTTTTGACAACAAACACGTCAGCATAGCACAGGTGGCGCCCGACCTGAGCGACCGCATCCTCGTTATCAACGGTTTTTCCAAAGGTTTTGCCATGACCGGATGGCGTCTCGGGTACCTTGCCGGCCCCGCTTCCATCGTCAAGGCCGTTGCCAAGATACAGAGCCAGGAGACCTCCGGACCCTCCTCCATCTCCCAAAAAGCCGGCGAAGCCGCCTACCTCAGCCCCCGTGACGCCGTCTCCGAAATGGTTGCGGCATTCCGTGAGCGGCGTGATTATCTGGTGGATGCGCTCAACCGTATTGAAGGCGTGAAGTGCTTTAATCCCGGCGGTGCTTTTTACGCCTTCCCGGACATATCGGCCTATCTGAATTCGGAAACCCCCTCCGGCGGCCGCATCCGGAACAGCACCGACCTGTGCATGTTCCTGCTGGAAGAGCGCGGACTTGCCGCCGTACCCGGCGATGCCTTCGGCGAACCGGCCGGCATCCGTCTCTCGTATGCCGCTTCCATGGAGCACCTGAAGGAGGCCGTCAAACGGCTGAGTGAGGGGCTTGCCGCCTTGAAAAAACAATAAACGTTTTCCTTTTTTCCGGCGTTTATTAATCCGGTCTGAAAGAACGTCAACTCAAACCAGAATAAAACATGCCAACCTATCAGTACAAAAGGGAAGATGGTACGATGTTTGAAATCGTGCAGAAGATTTCGGAATCAGCGCTGGAAACCTGTCCGGATACCGGGCAGAAAGTGAAACGCGTGATCACCGGCGGTAGCGGTGTGGTCTACAAGGGAAGCGGCTGGTATGTCACCGATTACAAAAACCGTTCCGGAAACGGGACCGGTGCGGCAAACAGCGGCGCCAACGGGACTGGTGCTGCCTCCGCCGGCAGCAGTGCAAATACATCCGGCGGCGCTGATAACACAAAAGGATCCGCCGGCAGCAAATCTGACGGAAACGGTGCCGCCGCCGAAGCTGCCGGTTCTGCGGCAGCCACCGCACCGAAAGACAGCGGCGCCTGATCCCCGATCTTATCATTCTGCTTATGAATCACGTGGAGCTTGGCAGGCTGGGTGAGGAGCGAGCCGCTGAACACCTTGCATCCAACGGCTATATGGTGCTCGACCGCAATTACAGGTTTATGCGGGCCGAAGTGGATATTGTGGCCGCAACCGAACGGGAAATCGTCTTTGTGGAGGTCAAAACCCGCAGCAGCACCAGCTTTGGCGAGCCGGAGGAGCATGTGGACGACAAAAAAAGACGGCAGCTTTTCAAAGTGGCCGAGGCCTGGCTCCACGAACGCCGCATGGAAGGTTCCCCCGTACGTTTTGATGTCATCTCCATACTCAAACCCGGGAAACGCGACGAAAAGATCACCCATTTCGAGGGAGCTTTCTGGTATCTGTGATTAATGCAAACCAGCGGATGCGTAATAGCATAAAATAAATTATTTTAGGGGGACTCATTTCATTCATGTCCGAACCTCTATTCCATGAGCCTCCGATTTCTCAATCCACTCCGCTGGCGAAGATCATTCCTGTTTTCCGTCCTGCTGCTGATGCTGGTGATCTGGTTTGGCTTCATTGACACCTACAGCGTCCGCACACGCATCCTGCTCAACAGCGAAAAAAACGAACTAGTCAGGGAGACAGAGCGCCTTCGGGAAGAAACCGCCGAAATACAGCAGAAAATGGAGGATCTTTCATCGGATCCCGGCCTCCTTGAACAGCTTGCCAGGGAAGAGTACGGCATGCGGAAACCCGGGGAAATTATTTATCGCGTGCAGGAATAACAGACCGGTCACTTCATGAAAAGCATTTTGGTGTTACCTGACAATGTACTTAAACGGAATATTATTTCATGATCTCCATTGGTATTGATCTTGGAGGGACCAACATCAAATCGGCGGTTGTCGACCGTGATAAAGGTCTCCTCTCCACCTACTCCATCCCCACCCGTGCGAGCGAAGGACCGGAAACGGTTCTGGACCGCATCGCCGAATCAATCTCTAACGCCGCTGAAAGTGCTCCGGGGAAACCCGTTGGGGTGGGAATTGGGTCCCCCGGTATCATCTCGCTGGATCGAACCACCGTTTCCAATCCACCGAATCTTCCGGGTTGGGATGTGATCGACGTGAACAAAGAGATCAGGAAACGGACCGGACTTGACGCCATTGTGGAAAACGATGCCAATCTCATGGCACTGGGCTCTTCCCGCTATGGTGTTGGCAGGAACCTGGACAGCCTGATTATGCTGACGCT
>SKNT01000095.1 GCA_007120385.1 Balneolales bacterium | reverse complement strand
GCACCTGCCCGGAACCCACGCCGTGCGCTTCGATGCCGGCCGGCTCTCATCCGGCACCTACATCTACGAGATTGTTGCCGGTGATTTCACGGCGCGGCGCACCATGATGCTGATCAAGTAACCAGGAATGGATCACTTGCCCGGGCAGGCAATCCGGGAATGACGGATTGACAGGCAACCGGCAACCGGCAGCCGGCCCGGTGCCTGAGCGAATCGGGTGTTTCGATTAATACGCTCAGACTTCCAGAATCTTTAAGGGTTTGCTCTCATTCAATATGGGAGCGACCTTTTTTTGTATCTCCTCTTTCAACACATCCACAATCCGTTCTTTCAGATGGTGCCGGTAGGTGACGATGCTGATCTGCCGTGCAGGCACCGGATGCCTGAAATACTGCACCGATTCGAGTTCCTCCTCGGAATAATCACGAATGGCAAGAGCCGGCAGTATGGTTATGCCGCCGTTGGAGTCTACCAGACGCTTAAGGGAATCGATACTCCCGGCTTCATAAACCAGGTTGCTGTAGGTCCTGTTCTGTTTCTTCAATTCACACAGCGCGGCAATCTGACTGCGCAGGCAGTGCCCCTCTTCAAGCAGCCACAACCGGTCCAGGTCCAGATCTTCCGGGAGCAAGTCCTTCTGATTTTTTCTGGTGCGGATGGGTGGCAGTTTCTTGCTGCGATAGACGACGAATGGCTCGTTATACAACGGAATCTCACGGATCGCATCCTGTCCGAGCGGTGTGGCCAGTATTCCGGCATCGATCATGTTGCTTTTCAGCTGGACCACAATCTCGCCTGTTGTAAGTTCATTAATGGTGATCCGGAGCTTGGGATACGCATCCAGCAGATCCTGAAGGAACAAAGGCAGCAGGAACGGCGCCACCGTCGGGATTACCCCAAGACGCAACTCCCCTTCTACCTGGTCACTCATTTCACCGGCCAGCCGGTGAAGGTGATCCACCTCTTCCAGAATCCTTCGCGCCTGGACAATGATTCTCTTCCCTGTTTCAGTGGGCATGACGGGCGACCTGCTCCGGTCAAAAATCTTGACTCCAAGCTCCTCTTCCAGACGGTTGAGCATCGTACTCAGCGTCGGTTGAGTGACCCGGCAATGCTCTGCAGCCCGGGCAAAATGCCGGAAACGGTCAATCGCAATAATGTATGTAAGTTGCTGAATATTCATGTGCAATGATCATAATCAATGATTTAATAAATTTCATCAATGATAATATAACCAAGAACCATGGATTTTATCATAATTTGTCCTGACTTTTGACGATTTTTCTTATCAGGAAGAGCCAACCGGCGTTGATTTCACCCAATCCCGCACTTCCAGTATCTACTTACTCCAATTTAACTACCTCGACTTTCCCTCATCTCCAGAAAAATTGTCATATTGCTGACCAGTACATTGACGGTAATGTCAGGTGCCACCATAGGTCCTGTGCTGCCGTTAATGAGCGAGGCATTTGCCGAAACGCCGAATGCCGCCTTTCTTACCCGTCTTGTCCTTACAATGCCCGCCCTGTTCATCGTTATTTTTTCGCCGTTAGCCGGCTATCTGGTAGACCGGTTCGGCAGGAAGACACTGCTTCTGAGCGCTACGCTGCTCTATGGTGTGTCCGGTTCGGCAGGAGTCTGGCTTGACAGTCTCACAGCCATACTTGTCAGCCGCGCCCTGCTGGGAATATCCGTTGCCGGCGTTATGACCGTCTGCATCACGTTAATCGGCGATTATTACAAGGGCGAGGAACGTCAGCGAGTCATGGGGATGCAGAATGCCTTCATGGCCTTCGGGGGGGTGCTTTTCATCACAGGTGGCGGAATTCTGGCTGACATCAGCTGGCGGGCACCCTTCCTGATCTATGCTTCTGCGCTGCTGCTGATCCCGGTTATCTGGATCTATATCAGTGAACCGGCAAGACTGCCGACTTCCGGTGATGATCCGGCACACGACCGCAGCCGCACTATTTCACTGCTCACCACCGCACTGATCGTAAGCATGGCTTTTTTCGGCATGGCCATGTTTTACATGATCCCGGTACATATTCCCTTTCTGCTGGACCGTTTCGGGGACATGTCCAGCACGCGCATCGGCCTGGCTCTGTCCTCGTTTGTACTCATGGGTGCCGTCATTTCTCTGAATTTCCACCATTTTCTGCGCCGGATGACATATCCTGCCATATACCTTTTATGCTTCTTTCTGCTGGGTTCCGGTTACATTTTGATCTCCTTCTCCGGATCCTACCATCAGGTTTTCCTGGGAATGGTCATAGGTGGCATCGGGTCGGGACTGCTGATGCCCAACTCAAGCATCTGGCTGCTGTCAGAGGCCCCCGAACATTTGCGTGGCCGCATCTCCGGAATGCTCACCACAGCCGTCTTTCTCGGGCAGTTTCTTTCACCTGTCATGACCCAGCCCCTGGTGGATGTCCTTTCCATAACGTCCGGTTTCCTGATAGTCGGGACATTTACGGCGCTCGTTTCACTGCTAATTGCCGTAACAATCCTGATCAAAAACAGGTATCACGGAAGAGGCCGGCATCTTTCCTGACCGAAAAACAGCATGCTTTGACACCCGAAAGCCGGCAATCATGCTCAGAGATCCATTTCATAACGGTTTTCATGCTCACCGGACTTCCGAAAGCCAACTCTTTGCAGATACGCGCTGTGCGACTTCTCCCCGGCATGAGTAACCAGTTTGCGTATTCCCTGCCCGCGCAGGAAATCCTTCTCCTCGTTGAAAAGATACTTGCTGATCTTGAAATCCCGGAATCGGGGGATGACAAAATCAAGTCGAACGGTGAGCACACCTCCGGCTTCCGGTGTCCCGATGATCAGTCCTCCGGGAACCATGTCCCTCAAAATGAACGCACAGATGTCGTTTTCACCTGGCTGAAAGTTAAAATCGGGCTGGAACCGGTGTATTTCCTCCCGATGGAAGTCGAGAAAGGCACGCAGATACTCTGAATTTGGTGAAACCCTGAGCATTCGGAAATATTCCCGGTCTCCAAGCATCCTGGTCAGGTAATAAATATTTATCAGGACGATGAATCCGTTCATTGCAGCAACCGGCACGGCCCCAATCAGGATGCCATATACACAGAAGGTTGCCGCTCCAATCATGTTGATGATGCGCAAGCGGACAATTGCACTCATCATCAGCGATACGGCTATGAGTACAGATGCAACATAGCCGATGATCTCGTAAAGAACGGGGGTATCCATAAAAAAAGCCGGTAACTCTGTTCCAGTTAAAGGGACAGTAATGATACCGGCATTTTTGCAGAATAGAAAGCACGCCAAACTTAAACCGGACAACGGCTGATTTTAAGAAAAAAGCAACTAATCCGAGTCCGGCGCGCACTCACTTAACCGGGTGCCGTTGAAATGCGGAATCTTAATGATTATTTCAACGCTTTCTTCACTTCATTCCGCAGTTCATCGGCTTTGGCCTTGCCTTTGCTGATGATATCCTCGGTGTCGTTCAGGGCCGATTCGTATTTCTTTCTCATCGTTTTAACGAAATCATCGAATTCTGATTTCACGATATCACCGTATTCGTCGCCTTTCTTAACGATCTGTTTCCGGGTGTTCTCTCCCTTGTCTGGTGCAAAAAGCACACCCATAAGGGCGCCGATGAAAGAACCGATGATTACACTTATTAAGATATTTCCCTTGCTCATATTCCCTCGTGTTTTATTGCGGTTTATAACTTCTTTAACAGTTAAAGTCCCGGCAGGATTCCATCCTGTTCAATCAACATGAAATGCCCATGGCCGTAGCCCGGACATGCAGTCGCATGATTATAATTGTCATGGATATTCTATCTGACGATATGAATCAAAAATTATAAACTGATGAACCGAAGGTCACGAAGTGCTATGTCCATGACCGTCGACCGGTCACACATGAGCATGATTAAAAGCGTCATGGACATTCTATGTGACGATATGAATCATAAAATTTTAAACAGATGAAAACCAGGAATGATTCCTGAAGTAGAAAACGTTTGTGAAGTAAGGATTCGGATGAATTGATTCGTAATTCTTTCAAATTGACTCAATTGCAAATCTAAACGGTTCCAGTGTGAATATCCAGAATAAATCACGAAATGCCGGGCGGGAACATTCACTCCCTGAATGGTTTGACACCTCCCACTACCCGTCACCCGATGAGAAACTTGAGCTAACGGAACAGCAGTGGGAGGAACGTCTTTCCGGCACAGAGTTCCAGGTTCAGCGCACGGAGGGAACCGAACGTCCATTCGACAACGAATACCATGCCACCGAAACGGAAGGGGTTTATTTGTGCCGGGGATGTTCCAATCCCTTGTTCACCTCTTCTGCCAAGTTCCGGTCCTCATCGGGATGGCCCAGCTTCTTTGCACCAGTTTCTTCCAGCCATATCGGCACCAAAACCGACTTCAAGCTGCTTATGCCCCGTACGGAAGTGCATTGTGCACGTTGCGGGGGACACCTTGGCCACGTTTTTGACGACGGGCCCGAACCAACCGGTCTGCGTTACTGCATGAACTCCTCTTCCCTGCGGCTCATAGACCGGGAAAGCCACCGGAAAATCGCCGATGGCCGCGAAGATGAGCTGGACTTCCGATTGAACCGATAGGCAAATTTGCATCTGTCCGGCGCCGGTACAGAGACCGGTTCGGGCGGCAAACGGGAAGTCCTGCTGTGACCCTTTCAAAATTTCATACGGATAATGCCGGCCAGTGTCACTTTGACAAATCATCCGCAGACATGGCCACCTTATTCATAGAGAAGGTATGGCCGGCGCATCTCCGCAAAACGCCTGGCATCTTCCTCCCAGCTCCGGATAATCTCATGTGCCGGAATACCTTCACGTATCATCTCTGCCACCATGGTATTGCCTGCTCTTACGGGCATGCCGCGCGGATGAAAGAACTCATCCTTCCTCTCTTCGGGCAGCAGATCGTAGAAGGCCTGAAGCAGGTGGATGCCGGCCGCTACAGGTTCCACGGCAGCGGCATCGGTTACTTCCAGCTTAACTCCGCGCACCAGCTCTCCCTCCAGCTTGGGATAACGTGACATGCCCGGAATGCTCTCCGGAACAAAGGTAACCGGATAAAACTGCAGACCTGGCAGCATGCGCCCGTTCAGTTCGGCAGCCGCCGCTTCTTCGTCAACATACGGACTGCCAACCTGAATGAATGGCTCATAAGTACCACGCCCTTCACTTGCAGGAGTGCCCTCGAAAAAACAGGTGCCCGGATAAACAACGGCCGTTTCGGCATCGGGGATATTGGGGCTGGGTGGAATCCATTCAAGACCGGTGTCAAACCAGAGCATGTCCCGGGTCCAGCCTTCCATGGGAACCACATGCAGATCCAGTCCCTCAATGCCGTCATGCCATCCCTGGTCATGGATCATCAGTGCCAGTTCGCCGACCGTCATGCCATGTGTGACTGGTGTTGGGTAAAGTCCAATGCCTGAAACAAACTCATCCTTGCGGATGTGGCCTTCGATCAGACGTCCGCCGATCGGATTGGGACGGTCGAGAATAACATAGGGAATGCCGGCCTCCACCGCAGATTGCATCGCACGCCCCATGGTAGCCGGGTAGGTATAGAACCGGGTTCCCACATCCTGGATGTCGAAAAGCAGCACATCCACCTCCGAAAGCATTTCAAGCGTAGGCCGGCGATTTTGTCCATACAGACTGTAAGCAGGAATTCCTGTCTGCTCATCAATCGCATCGTCGACCGCTTCTCCGGCATCAGCTGTGCCGCGTATGCCATGCTCAGGCCCAAAGAGTGCTGTTACAGTTACACCGGGGTGCTTGTGCAGCAGGTCCACAATGTGCTCACCATCGGCCAGGGCACTGTGATTTGTGATAATGCCAACGCGTTTGCCTTCCACCAGGTGAAAATAATCGCTCAGTAGCCGCTCGGCACCGACTTTGACCACAGGTGAATTCAGTTCACTGCGGGATCTTTCCCTGTGCGAATCATCGTCCCGGGAACAACCGCCGGTGATTGCAGGAGTGATAATCAGGAAAGCCAGAATGGAGTACAGCGCTGCAGTTAAATTGAATTTTGAAACGGGAGAAGTCTTGTTCATGCTACGTTATTGAATTAAATGGATTTAGGAAGCCGTTCAAATGATGACATATAAAACGCGTAAACTCTGGAGTAATCTGTACCAGAGTATGTTATGATAATGGAAACATCAAACAAAATCCCAGTTCATCCACTGGAAGAAATCGTAGCCGGGCCCGGTCCTGCAGCCGCACCGGCTGAAAACAGCCCCGGTTATGAGACATAGGAAGTCGTCAGGACAGCGCCTGTCTGATGGCGGCCTCGACCAGGGTATCGCCGCTGGTCAGATCCCATTGGTACCCGGCGGTTTCTGGCATTTCGAGGACTTCGGCTACCACGGCCGCAACATCGGCACGTGGTATTTCTCCCGGTTCCAGATCCGGCCCAAGGGCGACACGTCCGGTCGGAAGGTTGTCTGTCAGACGCCCGGGTCGGATGATGGTCCAGTCCAGACCGCTTTCCCGCAGTGCCTTGTCGGCCTCCGACTTGGCCTTTTGGTACACCTGGAACACCTCGTTGCCACGCGGCTCCTCAACCTTCATGGCACTTATCATCACATAGCGTGAGATGTCGTTCTTCCTGGCTGCCTCGATCAGTTTGAGAGCGCCGTCGCGATCCACGGTCCATTTGCGCCCGGCTCCGCTTCCGGGCCCCGCTCCGGCGGCAAAGACCACGGCATCCACCCTGCCGACAGCTTCGGCTATGTCCTCTTGCGACTCCACATCACAAATCACCGACTGCGCGCCGGCTTTTTCAACTTCTTCGGCATGTTCCGGGTTGCGGATGAGCCCGGCCACTTCATGGCCATTGCTTATGAGAATGGAGTGAAGGAGCATGGCTATCTGTCCATGAGCTCCCAGTACAGCAATTTTCATAGGTAGCACGTTTCGTTTTATGGGTTTCGAAAGGTTTCTACCTATATAATCACCCCCGCAATGGTTATCATTCCAATTCGGTGCTTCCCATCAGCCAGCGGTCGCATTCACGCGCCACACCGCGACCTTCGTTGATAGCCCATACTACCAGGCTCTGTCCGCGCCGCATGTCACCGGCGGCAAAGACACCATCCACATTGGTCGTGTATTCTTCGTGTTCCGCCTTCGCATTGGATCGCTCGTCACGCTCGATGCCCAGTTGATCCAGCAGCGGGTTCTCCGGTCCCAGGAACCCCATTGCAAGCAGAATCAGGTCGGCTTTCCACACCACTTCAGACCCGGGGACTTCTTTCGGGGTACGCCGACCGTCTTTTCCGGTCTCCCAGGTGATCTGTACGGTATGCAGTTCCTTCACGTTGCCTTTTTCGTCCCCGGTGATTTTTTTTGTCATAATCTCGTATTGCCGCGGATCATCGCCAAACTTCACCCGGGCCTCTTCCTGACCGTAATCCAGCTTGTAGATGTGCGGCCACTGGGGCCACGGGTTGCTGTTCGCTCTGCTCTCAGGCGGTTTCGGAAGAATCTCGAACTGTGTAAGACTTTTGCACCCGTGGCGCAGCGAAGTGCTCACACAGTCGGTTCCGGTGTCACCCCCGCCAATGACGATCACGTTTTTGCCCCGCGCCGAGATGTAACTGCCCCTGGCCCGATCGCCCAATTTGTGTTGCGATCCGTTCTTTCCGGAATCCAGCAGAGCCTTGGTGTCGGCATGCAGAAAATCCATCGCAAAATGGATGCCCTTGAGATCGCGCCCTTCCACCGGCAAATCGCGGGGTGTGGTGGCTCCACCGGCCAGGATCAGGGCGTCATGATTCTTTCGCAGCTCTTCGGCGGGTATGTCCTTGCCGATCTCGGTGTTGGTCACAAAAGTGATACCTTCGGCCGCCAGCAGGTCCACACGGCGCTGAACCACATGTTTATCAAGCTTCATATTGGGAATGCCGTAGGTGAGCAGCCCGCCGATGCGATCGGCCCGCTCGTACACGGTCACGGTGTGACCTGCCTTGTTGATCTGGGCAGCAGCTGCCAGGCCGGCCGGACCCGATCCCACTATCCCCACCGTCTTCCCGGTACGTTTTTCCGGCGGTTCGGGAACCACCCATCCTTCTGCAAACCCCCTGTCGATGATCGCCTGCTCAATGCTTTTGATGGATACGGGCGGCTCATTTATCCCCAAAACGCACGAACCTTCGCACGGAGCCGGACAAACACGTCCGGTGAACTCGGGAAAATTATTGGTTTTGTGCAGACGGTGAAGCGCATCCTTCCATTTGCCGCGATAGACCAGGTCATTCCACTCCGGTATCAGGTTGTACACCGGGCATCCCATGGCGCCTGTCGCTGTGGCACGACCGGTCTGGCAAAACGGGATGCCACAGTCCATGCACCGCGCGCCCTGCTTTCGGAGTTCCTCCTCGGCCATCGGCTCGGCGAATTCCTCCCAGCTCTTCAGCCGTTTTTCAGGCGGCTGGAAAGGTGTGGTTTTCCGTTGAAACTCAAGAAATCCGGTTGGTTTGCCCATTTTTTACTCTGTTGCCTCTGTTTCTGGTCTTTATTTGAAATGTTGGATGTGCGTGTCCGCTGCCAAATGCATGTGCCGATTACCGGCAGCACACATCGGGCATCCGTTTCGCACCTCAGTTTCCGGCCGCACGCGCCTTGTCGCCCTTGTTGATCTCGAATGCTTCCATAATCGCTGCTTCGCCTTCAAGTCCGCGCAAATGGGCTTCGTGAATCGCCTCGTTCATGCGTTTGAAATCGATCGGATGCACTTTCACAAAGTGTGGAACCATCTCTTCCCACTTGGCCAGGATCTTCCAGGCACGGTTGCTGTCGGTATAGTCGGCATGCCGGCGGATCATCTGCATCACCTCGTCGATCTCTTCCGCATCTTCAAGCTGCTCCAGATAAACCATTTCCTTGTTGCAATGCTGTTCGAAGGTATTGTCAACATCCAGTACGTAGGCAATTCCCCCCGACATTCCCGCAGCAAAATTGCGTCCTGTCGGACCAAGAACAACCACACGTCCGCCGGTCATGTATTCGCAGGCATGGTCGCCCACCGCCTCCACTACCGCACGGACCCCGCTGTTCCGAACGCAGAACCGTTCGCCGGCCATCCCGCGGATGTAGGCCTCACCACTCGTGGCACCGTAAAACGAGACATTGCCCACTATGATGTTCTCCTCCGGCTTGAAACGCGCGTTGGAGTGGGGATACATGATGAGCTTGCCACCGCAAAGCCCCTTTCCGAAGTAGTCGTTGGCGTCGCCTTCCAGCTCCAGGGTCATCCCTTTCGGAATAAACGCCCCGAAACTCTGTCCCGCCGAACCATGAAATTTCAACCGGATCGTATCCTCGGGAAGCCCCTCGCGTCCATGGGCCCGCGTGATCTCACTGCCCACGATGGTGCCGACCACCCGGTTGATATTGTGGATGGGCAGCTTTGCCCGCACCGGAGTTTTATCCTTGATGGCCGGTTCGCAAATATCCAGCAGGGTCTGAATATCCATGGCATTGTCCAGCCCATGGTTTTGCTTCATGAAATTTCGGACGCCAATATTCCCGTCGACCTGCGGTTTGTGCAGTATGGCGGACAGATTCAGTGTTCTGGCCTTCCAATGGTCGGTTTTGCGCTGGCGGAGGCGATCCACCCGACCGATCATCTCGTCCACGGTACGGAAACCCAGCCGGGCCATGTGTTCACGCACATCCTGGGCCACAAACCGCATGAAATTGACTACATATTGCGGATCGCCGGCAAACTTGTGGCGCAACTCGGGGTTCTGCGTGGCAACACCGACCGGACACGTATCCAGATGGCACACCCGCATCAACACACATCCAAGCGTGATCAGGGCGCTGGTACCGAAACCGTATTCTTCGGCCCCCAGGAGCGCCGCTATGACGATATCTCGGCCGGTTTTGATCTGGCCGTCCGTCTCCAGCACCACCCGGCTGCGAAGGTTGTTCAAGACCAGTGTCTGATGCGTTTCCGCCAGGCCGAGTTCCCAGGGCAGACCGGCATGCTTGATGCTGGTCTGGGGAGATGCTCCCGTGCCGCCATCGTGGCCGCTGATGAGGATCACATCGGCCTTGCCCTTGGCTACACCGGCGGCAATGGTGCCGACGCCGGCGAGCGATACCAGCTTCACGTTGATGCGCGCCCTGGTGTTGGCATTCTTCAAATCGTGGATGAGTTGGGCTAGATCTTCGATCGAGTAAATATCGTGGTGAGGAGGTGGCGAAATGAGTCCCACCCCCGGTGTGGAGTACCGCTCTTTGGCAATCCACGGATAAACCTTGCGGCCGGGCAGTTCACCGCCTTCACCGGGCTTGGCGCCCTGAGCCATTTTGATCTGGATCTCCTGTGCATTGGTCAGGTACTCGCTGGTGACCCCGAACCGACCCGAAGCCACCTGCTTGATGGCGCTGCACCGCGAGTCACCATTGGCATCGGGCGTGAACCGTGCGGGGTCCTCGCCCCCTTCGCCGGTGTTACTCTTGCCGCCGATCCGGTTCATGGCAATAGCCAGCGCCTCGTGGGTCTCACTGCTGATGGAGCCGTACGACATCGCCCCGGTCTTGAACCTCCGGCAAATGGTTTCGACCGGTTCCACCTCTTCAAGCGGCACCGGCGCAACCGATTCGTCAAACTCCAGCATGTGCCGAAGAGTGGGAGAGGGATCCTGCTGTTCATCGAGCAGACGGGTGTAGTCCTTGTACAGCTTGTAATCGTTCAGTTTGCTGGCAAATTGCAGCGTATGCACCGTTTCGGGATTGTACATGTGGTACTCGCCATTCTTGCGCCACTTGTACAGCCCGCCTTCCTCAAGCACCCGGCCATTGACCTGCACTTTCGGATAGGCCTTCTGGTGGCGCATCTCCGCCTCCCTGGCAATTATATCAAGTCCAATGCCGCCAACGCGAGACTGGGTCCAGGTGAAATAGGTGTCAATAACCTCGCTGCTGATGCCCAGGGCCTCGAATATCTGTGCGCCACGGTACGATTTAATGGTGGAGATACCCATCTTGGACATCACCTTCACAATCCCCTTGACCACCGCCTTGTTGTACCCCTTGACGGCGCGTTCGTAGTCCATTCCTTCCAGCAGCCCTTCACGGATCAAGTCAAACAGACTGGTGTAGGCCATGTACGGGTTCACCGCATCCACTCCATACCCCAAAAGCGTGCAAAAATGGTGGACTTCCCGCGGTTCGCCGGACTCCAGGACAAGCCCTACCTCCGTGCGTTTCCCTGTCCGTATGAGATGGTGATGAAGCCCCGATACGGCCAGCAGGGCCGGAATGGGCGCATGTTTCCTGTCAAAGCCGCGATCCGACAGAATCAGGATGTTGACACCGCTTTCCACCGCTTCATCCGCAGCAGCAAACAGTTCGTCCAGACTCTTTTTCAGCCCCTCGCCGCCGCTTCCCGCCTTGAACAGCATGGGCAGAGTCGCATTTTTGAAACCCGGCACCACAAGCTCACGCAGCTGGGAGAGTTCCTCGGTCGTGAGCACCGGTCCCTCCAGGCAGATCTGCCGGCAGCTTTCCGGTCCGGGATTGAGGATGTTCCCCTGTGATCCCAGAAGCGCCTCGGTGGATGTGATCAGCTCCTCGCGGATCGGGTCGATCGGCGGGTTGGTCACCTGCGCGAACAGCTGCTTGAAATAGTTGTACAGGAGTTGAGGCTTGTTGGATAGCACGGCAATTGGCGCGTCGTTGCCCATGGCACCTACCGGCTGAAGCATGTTCTCGGACATGGGTCCTATATTCACCCGCAGATCTTCGTACGTAAACCCGAACACCTTCTGCCGATGGATCACATCCTCGTGTGAGAGCTTGGGTTCGGGATAGGCCAGTTCCTCGGTCACATCGTTAAAATGGATCATGTTTTCATCCAGCCAATGCTGGTAGGGATGCTCGCCGGCAATCTGGTTCTTGATCTCCTCGTCGCTGATGATGCGACCCTGTTCGGTATCGATAAGGAGCATGCGCCCGGGCTGCAGGCGCTCCTTGCAGATCACATCCTCCGGATTGATATCCAGCACACCGACCTCCGAGGCCAGCACAACCATATCGTCACGTGTCACATAGTAGCGTGAAGGCCGCAAACCGTTGCGGTCCAGCGTGGCTCCCACCACCACGCCATCGGTAAAGGCTATGGACGCGGGTCCGTCCCACGGCTCCATCATGCAGCTGTGAAATTCGTAAAAGGCCCGCTGCACCTCGTTCATGCTTTCGTGTTTTTCCCACGGCTCCGGAATCATCATCATCATGGCATGCGGCAGGGAACGTCCCGTCAGCGATAGAAATTCCAGGGCGTTGTCAAACTTGGCCGAGTCGCTTCCCTCCTCCTGGATGATCGGCAGTACCTTCTTCATGTCGTCGCCGAACAGGGTGGATGAGAACTGCTTCTCGCGGGCATGCATCCAGTTCTGGTTGCCCTGCAGTGTGTTGATCTCACCGTTGTGGATGATATAGCGGTAGGGATGCGCCAGTTTCCAGCTCGGGAACGTGTTGGTGCTGAAGCGCGAATGAACCAGAGCAATGGCCGATTTCATGCTCGGGTTTTTGAGATCAGGGAAGTACAGCTCCACCTGGTTGGGCGTGAGCATGCCTTTGTAGACCACCGTTCGGGAGGACAGACTGTTGAAGTAGTAGAATTCCTTGTCCTCATCCGACAGTTCGGACTGCTCGATTTCCAGCGTGCATCGCCGGCGGATAACAAACAGCTTGCGCTCGAAATCCAGGACCGACTCCATGGACGGATCGCGTTCAATGAAAACCTGCCGGACCAGCGGTTCACCCGACATTGCCGAGTCTCCCAGACTGGAATTGTCTGTGGCCACCTTGCGCCAGCCCAGGATGTTCAGCCCTTCCTCACGGATGATTTTCTCGATGATCCTTTCGCAGAATTTGCGCTGTTCGCGTTCCGGCGGCAGGAACAGCATGCCGACCCCATAGTTGCCGTATTCGGGAAGGTCAAAACCGAGTCCCTCACAGGATTGCTTGAAAAATTCATGGGGAATCTGCATCAGGATTCCCGCCCCGTCACCGCTATTGTGCTCGGCTCCGGTAGCGCCCCGGTGATCCAGGTGGCGAAGCACCCGGAGTGCCTGGCGCACAATATCGTGGGACTGCTTCCCCTTGATATTGACGACGAACCCGATGCCACAGGCATCATGTTCCAGTGCAGGATCATACAACCCCTGCTTGCCCGGTGATCTACCGGGTGACAACTTTCCTTCTTTTCTCATTCCTACCAGTTTTTTACCTAACGTTTGGAGGATGGTCCGCAATCACGGCGGCCTCTTGGCTTCAAAGCCGGAGTGAAGCATTATTTACCAGTCCATTATAGTTCACATCACACCGGCGGGACCGGTGCTTCAGCAGCTAAGCGGTGCTTACCCCGACTTGATCATTGATTTCTACACCAACCGGTATATCAAATCGATTCACATCCTTTTCGGACAACAACAGGCGAACGATATCCAAATGATTTCATTCGAATCCACAATATGTATAAAAATCACCTGCCATTCAAATAAAAAACAGTACCATTTTTCATGAAAGCCCTTTTTTTCTTCCTGCCGGCAGAAAAAAGCACTAATTTTTTAAATAGAAACCGGGGAGCTGACGTTATTTAAAGCAGGGGCTCCCGGGATTATGGCCGCAGACCGCCAAATACGGCACCTTGTCATTATGCGTCACCTGTGTCCCGATTTGAATGGATCCGATGAAAAAAAACGGTCGCCAATGTTAGGTGTTGCCGGCCAGCCAAGTGTACCACAGATGAACATACGAAATCAGTCACGGCAAAATTCTTATTGGAGTTAAGACATGAGACCAAAACATCACCCAGCAGCAAACGGCTCACCCCGATACCACCGCCTGTCGCTGATCGTAATACTTTTCCTTTTTATCACCGGCTGCGATGTGGCAGATGCCGACAAAGACAACAAGGACGGCATCCCCATGCGTGAACTAAGCGCCCAGGAAAAATTACTGGTGGAAGGTTCCAACGAATTCACTTTCGAACTGCTGCATAAACTGTCGCAAACAGCCTCTGATGAAAGCTTCTTTGCATCTCCGTTGAGTATTTCAATGGCATTCGGCATGGCTCTCAACGGTGCAGACGGCGAAACATATGATCAAATGCGCGACTTTTTCAGCCACGACGGACTTTCCAATGAGGAGATCAACACCGCCTTCCGCGACCTGATCGACCTGCTCACCCGGCTGGATCCGCAAGCGCGTATGGAAATCGCCAATTCCATCTGGTACCGCCGGGGCTTTGAGGTGCTTGAGGAATTCCTGCAGACCAATGCCGACTATTTCGATGCCGAGATTGCCGACCTTGACTTCGGCGACCCGGCCGCCGTGGACATCATCAACGGCTGGATCAACGACAAAACCAACGGCCTGATCGAGGAGATGATCGATGAAATTGGTCCGGATGTGGTCATGTACCTCATCAACGCCATCTATTTCAAAGCCGACTGGACGGTGCAGTTCGACTCGGAGGACACCCGCGATGAGAAATTCACCACCGGGACCGGTGAACAGATCGATGTCCCGATGATGCGCGTGCGTGAGGCCTTCGGCTATTTTGGAAACGAGGACTGGCAGGTGGTCGACCTGCCCTATGGTGACGGCGCCTTCTCCTTCACCGCCTTTCTGCCCGCCGACCGGCACAACCTCGGCGAATTCGCCGGCACGCTCACCCGCCAGGAGTTCGATGCCATCACCTCGCAAATCGTGGAAGATACGGTCAACGTCTACCTGCCGCGCTTCGAGATCGACTACGACTACGGAGACATCATGGATGACCTGCAGGACATGGGCCTGACCCTACCATTTGATGGCGGAATAGCCGATTTCAGCCGCATCAACCCTGTGGAAGACCTCTTCATCTCAGATGTCATGCACCGTGCGGTGATCAAGGTGGATGAGGAAGGCAGCGAAGCGGCGGCGGTCACCGTCATCGAGATCAGCCGCACCAGCGTCGGCCCCGTGGAACTCACCATCCGCCTGGATCGCCCCTTCCTGTTCTTCATACGTGAAAATAACAGCAACACAATCCTTTTCATGGGAAAATATGCCGGATGAAGAACTTTCCAGAGCTCGCCTGATCTTTCTACTGATCTCCTCGCTTGTCACACTGATCGTGATTATACTGACAGGGTGACAGGTCCGGCCTTGTAAGCAGGAATTGGCCGGGCTGTCAGCATTGTTGCAATCGGGAGGATGCGGCCTTCCCCGGACAAATAGATTTCAGTCCAGATCATTGCTTTTCAGAAGCACATCCCCGAACGCGCTGGTTTTGGAGGCCAGCACCAGGACCGTGGTGGGCAGTCCTTCCAGGTTCTTGTGCAGGCGGTAATAGTAATCGGCAAAACGCTTGCCGGGTTCGGCCATACCCATAAAAATCAGATCTGCATCCGCCGAACTTTCGGCCAGTATATCCTTGAACTCCCTTCCCTCCGCCAGCAACACATGTATTTCCGCGGTAATGCGGATCTGTCGCAGGATATTTTCCAGGTTTTGCCGCGCCCGCTCGGCGCCGTTGCGGTCTTTGACAACCATCTTTATGCGCAGCGTGGCGTGCCACCAGCGCTGACTGTTCTTCAGCAGATGCGCCAGGATCATCAGAAGGCCGCCGTTACCCTGCAATCCGCCCCACCAGACATCGATGATGCGCCGTTGCCCAAACAATTTGTCCTTGTTGTCATGGACAATTACCACATTGCGGTTGAGCCCGTGGAACGTGGCGATCATTCGGCTGTAATTCTCAATCGCCTCCTCGTTTTCCGTATCGCCCATCACAATGGTGTTGGGCACCAGTTCCCCCAGCCCGTACGATTCTACAAGCCGCTCCATTCCTTCATAGGGATCCGGTGCCGTGGTCACCCTCACCAGGCAGGAGATTCCCTGCTTTTTCAGACTTTCCCGGATTTGTTTCTCCATGGCCGTTTTCCGGGATACCACCATGTCACTGCTCTTCAGGATGGTGGACAGAGTGAGTATGCCCCGATTGAGTGTGAGTGAGGAAGCAAACTCGATCAGGTGGAACCTGCGTGTGGGAACCCCGGTAAATACGAGCGGGTGGGGCCGCCAGGTTTTGGCATCTTCTTCCGTGCTGATACGCATCAAACCGGCACGGATCAATGCCATCCAGATGCCCCGCCGCACATCGCCCCAGGCTGTTCTGAGCTCCCTGCTGCGCAGCCAGAGGAATATCAGGCCTACAAAGACTAGCGCAACGACTGTGGCCAGCATGTTGATCAGAAACATGACTGCCGCACATCCCAAGGCACCGATCAGCGAGAAGCTCCAGTGTACGCTGAATTTGGGTCGGAAAGAGGGACTGTCGAGCAGGCGCTCAATGCCGGCTGTAAGATTCAGAACACCGTAGGTGGTCAGGAAAAACATGGTCAGAATCGGGGCAATCATGTTGAGGCTGCCAAACCAAACAGCCACCAGTGCCACACCCAGAGTCAGCAGGGTCCCGAGGCGCGGAATGTCGCTTGCTCCTTCCCCCCGGCCCAGCCAGCGCATCCACCCGGGAAGCACACCGTCCCGCGCCAGCGCCTGCAGCACCCGTGGGGCACCCAGTATGCTTCCTACGGCGCTTGAAAGAGTCGCCCCCCACACACCGATCAGTATGGCATCGCCCCACAGGGCCATGTCACGCATAATCAGCGGATTGTCGATCAGAGCGGCGGAATCGGCTCGTATTGACAGGAATACGGGGATGGTCATGTAGATGAGATATCCCACGCCGATGGCCGCAAAGGTTCCCATCGGAATGGACCGGGTGGGGTTTTTCAGGTCGCCGGACATGTTCACGCCGGCCATGATGCCGGTGACCGCAGGGAAGAAAACGGCAAATACCACCCAGAAGGGCTCCGAACCGCGCTGCGCGGCGGCGATCGTTTCGGGATCCGATGGCGGCACCGATCCACCTAATACGAACGAGACAAGCGAAATAACAATGCCGAACATGATGAAATACTGCGCCCTTATGGCCACCCGGGCCGATATGAGTGCCAGCGAGGCTACACCGATGGTTGTAAGCACACCCACCACACGTAAGCTGAACTGGGGAAACACACTTACCACACTTTCGGCAAAACCCACCGTATAGAGCGCCACCGACAGCGCCTGGGCAAAGTAGAGCGGAATGCCAATGGCACCGCCTGACTCAATTCCCAGCGAGCGGCTTATCATGTAGTAGGCCCCGCCGGTGCGCACACGCTGATCCGTGGCTATGGCCGCAATGGACATGGCTGTCAGGAACGTAATGCTTGTGGACAGGGTCACGATCACCAGTGTCCCGGCAAGCCCCACATTACCCACGACCCATCCGAACCGCAGGTACATGATAACACCGAGGATGGTCAGTACGGACGGCGTGAACACGCCTCCAAACGTTCCCAGCCCCCCTTCCGTCGACGGCAGTACCTGCTGCTCGCCTTCACTGTTAATCTTGTTGTTACGGACCTTCACCTGGTACCTCTGGTGTCATGCAGTATTTTTTTGACTTTTTACCCGTGCATGATAAGAAAGCATCACTGCAATACCAATCCGCACAACAGCATATGAGCCCGGGTTCATCAATTTATTAAAAAGAAATGAATAAATATCGTGGCAACCTTTTATATTGGATGCAGGCACTGCAGTCACTTATTCGCAGTTGGCGGTGCCTGCCCAGGGTTGCCTTGCATCAGATCGATCAAAGTTTCCGGTCGACCCTGCCATAGAATATTTCAGAAGGGGCATTACAAAGCACCAATATCATTAATAGGAGAGTTATGAAGAATAAGAAGCATTCCTTCCGGCCGGAAAGCCTGATGATGTCCTACGGCTACAAGCCGTCGTTATCGGAAGGCGCCATCAAGTCCCCCATCTTCCTCACATCCACGTTCGTGTTCAAGACTGCCGAAGAGGGGAAGGCCTTTTTTGAAGTGGCCTACGGTCTCCGCGAACAGTATCCCGACGAGGAGCCCGGCCTTATCTACAGCCGCATCAACAATCCGGACCTGGAGATCCTGGAAAACCGTCTGACACTCTGGGACAAGGCCGAAGACTGCGCGGTATTTGAGAGCGGCATGTCCGCCATCACTACCGTACTTCTGGAGTTCCTAAAACCCGGCGACCTGCTGCTTCACAGCATTCCGCTTTATGGTGGAACCGACCACTTCATCCACCATTTTCTGCCCAAAATCGGGGTGCACACAGTCGGTTTCAAGCCGCACCAGCAAAGAAAGGAGATCGAGCAGGTCCTCGAACAAACCGGCCGGGCCGACAAGCTGGCCATGATCTTCATCGAGACCCCGACCAACCCGACCAACGCGCTTATCGATATCGCCTGCTGCAAGAAGATAGCCGATAACAGAAGTACGGTTGATAAAAAGGTATACCTTGCGGTCGACAACACCTTCATGGGTCCGATCTGGCAGCAGCCGCTCAAGCATGGGGCCGATTTCTCCATCTATTCGGCTACCAAGTACATTGGTGGACACAGCGACCTGATCGCCGGGGCCTGCTGTGGCAGCAAGGAGGTGATCACAAGGGTCAAGTACCTGCGTACACTGCTGGGCAATATGGCATCACCCCATACCGGCTGGCTGCTTATGCGCAGTCTGGAGACATTGAAGGTGCGCATGGAGAAGCAGGCAAAAAATGCACGGCGGGTGGCTGAGTTCCTGAACGGACACCCCAAGGTGGAAAAGGTGTACTATCTGGGACTGATCCCACCGGGAACACGGGCTTACGAGATCTTTGAGCGTCAATACAAATCCACCGGGGCCATGGTCTCATTCGATATCAAGGGCGGCGAGGCCGAGGCGTTCCGGTTCATTAATGCACTCAAACTCATTAAACTGGCAGTAAGTCTGGGGGGAACCGAGTCGCTTGTGGAACATCCCTCCACTATGACCCATGCCGGGGTGGAGAAGGCACACCTGGCGGAAGTTTCCGTTACCGATAAACTGGTGCGCCTTTCGATCGGTGTGGAGCACATCAAGGACCTTATCTGGGATATTGAGCAGGCCCTGGAACAGGTATAGGGAATGCGATAGTGCTGGCTACACTTTCAGCCAGTGTTGTCAGCAAAACTTCGAAGTTTTGTCGATCAGTCTTATGCACACGTTGACGGTCAGCTTTGTGCGTCCAGCAGGTGTTGCCGCCGGGCGGCGAACAGGGCCGAACCGGTCTGAAATTAAGTCCTTTTCTCAGATAAAAAGCCATGGTGCGTCAGTCTTTGATCACTTCAACAGGATTCAGGCGCAATGCTTTTATGGCGGGATATACCGCGGCAAGTATGGCCGTGAAGGCCACCAGCAGGATGGTTGTGATGTAATCTCCGGTGGCGGCAATGGGATAAACTACCGCGTCATAGCCAAACTCGGCCATGGATTCGCCGCCGACACTGGTCATGTCCAGGCCCTTCCTGGACAGATAATTCACACTTATGTGTGCTATGGCAAGTCCGACAACGGCACCCGTGAGCGTGAGGATCACCGATTCCAGCATGATCATCAGGAAAATCCGGATCTTGCTCATCCCCACGGCCATGAGCATGCCCAGTTCACGCATGCGCTCGAATATGGCCATCAGCATGGTATTCAGGATGCCGAACGCGAGCGCCAGCATGATCACCACCATGATGTAGAAGGTCATGGACCCGCCCATATCGGTGATGTACCTGAGCTCGGGCGACAGCTCGTACCATGTCTCGGCGGCAATACCGTCGAACTCCCGGTTCAGGTCCAAAGCCAGGGCATTGCTCATCGACTCATCATGCAGAAGTATGGCTATTTCATGCCAGATGGTGCGGTCCGTCAAAAGCGCATTTAAATCTTCGGCCCGAACAAAAACATTACGTTCATCGTACGGGGTGGATGCGCTTCGAAACAGGCCGGTGACATTGAAGGATCCGGCTGTTATGTGGTTGTCCAGATCCTGAAATGAAAGAACCACCCGGTTTCCGACAGCAACATTAAGTTTTTTCGCAAGCTGTTCCCCCAGCAGGATCGGATTGCGTATATCGGCATCGAGATACTCGCCTTTCGTAAGGTTTTCATGAAAGGTGGTCGTGCGGGGTTCCCTGTGGATATCGATACCGCGGATCTGTACGCCCGATGAGGTGAGCGGGGACTGGATCATCGCGTCGGAGAGCGTGCGCGGAGTGAAATTCCGGACACGGTTATCCTGCTCCAGAAAGCGCATCAGGTCATCGGCCCGGTCGATGTGCATCGCGGATTCTCTTTCCGTAAGGAATTCCGGATGGTGGATCTGCACGTGCGTAAGCTCTTCCAGTATCATGTTGTCAAACCGCTGCTTCACCCAGCCGTTGGTCAGGGATGAAACCATGATTCCCGCCCAGAGTCCGGCCACGATAGCGCCCAGCAACACCCCGCTTCTGGCCGGATGCCGCCAGATGTTGCGCCACGATATGGTCAGCAGCATGTTCATGTCAGTTCCTTGCCGAATCGAGGATGTTCAGGGTAAATATCTTGATGCCGGGATACAGGCAGATTACCGTGGCCAGGATAAATATGATCATCCCCTGCCAGAGGAAAATATCCGGGGCCAGCGCCGCGGGCATGATGGGCTCAATCCCCCATTCCTGCACTACCGCCTCCATATCACCGCCCAGGCGGATCGGGTTGTAATGAAAATAGAGAATGACAAAAAACCCCAGGACGAATCCGATCAGCACACCGAGCACACTTATGAAGAACGTTTCAATGAAAACGACCAGCGCCAGTCTCAGGCGGTGCATGCCGACCGACAGCAGGATGCCGAACTCACGCAGCCGCTCCAGGGTCATGGTCAGGATCGTGCCGAAAATCCCGAAACCGATGACCACATAGAGAATGATCATCATCACGCGCGTGCTGGCCCGGTCAAACGCCAGTGCTTCCAGCAGTTCCGGCATCATTTCCGGCCATGTCTGAACCCGCAGCTCCTCATTGTCAAAGCCGCTGCGAAGCATCCCGGCCACGGTTTCGGTGTGGCGCACGTGATCCGGAGTTACCAGCAGGGCCGTAATGTGATCCTCGGCAGAAAGCAGCCACTGGGCATCGGGCAGGGATATGTAGACGATCTGGTTGTTCATTTCCCTGAGCGGGTGCCGGATCAGTCCCGCCACTTTGAACTTCCCGGCGGCCGTCATGCCGAACCGGCCCTGCCCCAGCAGCACCAGCGTATCGCCCACGGCAAGGCCAAGCCGATCGGCCAGCCTTTCACCAAGCACAGCCGTTCCCTCACCCGGTTCAAAAAACCGCCCATCAATGAGCCTTTCCTCCAGATTGTTGAGTCTGTTCTCGCCTGCCAGATCGGTCCCCATGACAATGGCACCCCGGGTATGCTCCTCTCCGGCGGCAAGCATGAATGTCTCGATCCGCGGTATGGAAAAAGCAACGAGATTTCCGTTTTTCCCGATCCAGTCACCGATATCATCCTCGTAGTAAAAAGAATTGTCGAGCGACGGCTCGTTCTTGTAGCGATAGTCCTGGACCTGCATGTAACCGGTATGGAAACGGGTCATGTTGTCGATCATCAGGTCGTGCGCACCCCGCTCTATGGATTCCACAAAAAGGGCAAAAACCACCGCGAACATGATGGAGGATACGGTGATCATCGTTCGCCGCTTGTTTCGCCAGATATTGCGCCAGGCCAGTTTAAAATACATTGAAGTGGGATGGAAGGAAAAGTTCTCGATATGAATTATCTTACGCGGCGCATCTTCTGCTGTGTGAAAAACGATTCGTCGATGTCAATGTCAAACTGCATTTCACGGAAGGTCAGAATGGTACGCTGCTGCGGGCGATCTGCAGGAATGAGCGTCATTCGGGTGGGAAGGGTGCGTCCCCCAAGCTCCAAAATCTGATCCAGCACCATGGTATTGGCCAGCTCGCCGCGCTGGTCGTAATTCTCCACACGCAGCTGCATGTAGCTCTCCATGCTGACCCAGACAAGGACCTTGCCCCAGACGATCGGCTTTTCCGGTTTTGGAACCAGCTCCAGCACATAACAATCGTACCCCTCATAAGCTTCCGTCCGCAGGATCCGGTGCTCGTAATCCTCCACGACGGAGCTTTCCCTGACCAGGTCGTCGTTGGTGAAATCCGATCCCATCCAGGATTCGGACATCATGGATGGGGGCATTTTGATGGTCCGGTCAATGGATGGCACAAAATTCCATATCTCATTGCGACGCTTGAGAAATACGGTTCCCTCGTCGCGGGCGGGAGCTGTCACCAGGATCAGCGAATAATCTTCTCCCAGCGCCCATGCACGCATGGTGACCTCGCGTGAATAGCGGGGCCGCTCAATCTTCATCGTCATTACGGAATAGCTCGACTCACCCCGCATGGTGTCCTCCATGCGCCGGATGACCTCGGCGGCATCCGTCTGCCGGAAGTTTGGCTGCACCGGAAAATGTTCAAATCCACCCGGCAGTAATACGATAGCCGCCAATGCGGCAACACCGTTGCGGAACTGACTTTTCATGACGTACGGAGTTATGAAAATGGGGGTATGATTGTGAAACTTTTCTCTTCCTGCAACGTAGGATGAACGCAACAAACCGGCCGTGATGATGATGAATAACTCGCCCCCATCCGTCACACCCGTGCAACTTGTTATCAGGTATCACATTACAGGAAATTTCACAAATATACCATATTAGAGCTTCAGGTAATCGACATGAGAAACAAAATATTAATATTAAAAAAACTGTTTTGCATCCCCATTCTTGTACTGGCTTGTTTGGCGCTGGCAGCTTTGCCGCAGCAGGAAGCAGCAGCCCAGGAAACCCAGACACTGTTCAGCGGCGATGTTTCACACGGCGGATTCGGCGGACCGGTGATCCGCTTCGGCAGCATTGACGGAGACGGGGCTGTCTGGGTAGGCGGACGCGGCGGCTGGATCATCAATTTTTCCAACCAGCACAGTATTTCCCTCGGCGGGGGTGGATACGGACTTGTAACCGAACATCGCCTGCCACAGCCAATTGATCCGGAAAGAAAGGAGCTGGCCGGTATCGGCTATGGCGGATTAGAGATCGAATACACCAATCAGACCTACCGCCTGGTGCATCTGACGGCATCCACACTCATCGGAGCCGGGGGCATCACCGTACGCGACCAGAATCTGGACCATTTTGACGACGACGCCAATGCCTTTTTCGTCTTTGAGCCAGGTCTTCACGCCGAACTGAATGTGGCCAGTTTCTTCCGGGTAGCCGGGGGCCTGTCCTACCGATTCACAAGTGGAATTGACTATGGCGGCTTCCGCGACAGCGATTTCTCCGGTGTCAACGCGGTGCTCACCTTCAAGTTTGGTTCTTTCTGAGATCCACCTCCCACCAACCCATATACTTCTGACATATATACGCAATGAAACCATTCTCCACATTTCTGGCTGCAGTCTTGCTCTGCGGCCTGGCGCTTTCCGGTATGGCGGCTGCACAGGACACACACCAGACATGGTCTTTCAGTGAACGCCCGAGAACACAGACACTTGTAACATCCGAAGTGCGTCATGGCGGTTTCGGATCCCTTATTTACGGCGTCACAAGCATTAATGGTGAGGTAGTTCTGCTCAGAGGAACACGGGGGGCATGGATCCTGAACCTGTCGCCGCAACACACTCTGCACATCGGTCTGGCGGGATACCGGACCACGCCCGAGGCAGCAGCTGTCAACTGGCAACATGAGACCATTGAGCGTCCGGATATCCGAATCAACTACGGCGGATTTGAGATGGAGTATGTGAACCGCTCCTTCCGCCTGATGCACTTCGGCACCCAGCTGCTCATCGGATCCGGATCCGTGCGTTACGACAACCGCAATATTGACGTCGAAAAGACCCGGGACCAGTATTTCGTGGCGCAGCCGGGCGTTAACGTCTTTCTGAACGTGACCAACTGGTTCCGGATCAGCGCCGGCGGCTACTACCGGTACACAGCCAATGTCAACCTGGATGGAACCGACAGTTCGGAACTCTCCGGTTTTTCAGGGATACTGGGCCTTCGGTTCGGAAGATTCTGAGCTCGGCCCCAGCCAGGCCCCACTCAACGGACCCTTTTTTCGTCTACCAGATTCTGGTACACTTTAAATAGCAGCTTGAAGTGGTCATCCATGGTGCCAATGGATTCTTTTGCCGCCCTGGCACATGCCTCGACCATTTCAGGGCGGCTCCGGTCAATAATTCTCAGGATCGCCCGGGATAGCTGGGCGGCATTTCCCGGTTCGTAGGTTTCGGAGTAAGCCCTGTTTGCCAGGTCACCGGCCCCGCCGGTATCGGGCACCACCACTGGCAGCCCGCTGCAGACCGCTTCGGCAACGACCAGTCCGTAGGTTTCAGCTGCGGATCCGTGTACAAAATAGTCGGCACTGGAAAGGTAATCTGCCAGTTCCTCCCGATTCGAGGTGTATCCCATCAGTTTGAGATGTTCAATGCCTTTGGCCTGCCGCTCGACCATCCACCGGAACGGACCGTCACCGAAAATGGCAAGCCCCATTTTCCTCTCTTTGGATGCCTGACGGAACCCTTCAAACAACGTACCCAGCCTTTTTTCAGGATGATGGCGGCTGATGCCAATCAGCAAAATCGCATCTTCGGGCAGTCCGAGTTCCTCCAGCAGTTTTTTCCGAAGTGCCGTATCACGGCGTTCAGGGGACGAAAACGTTTTGTCGATACCAAACGGGACGGCTACAGGATTGTTAATGCCGAAACCGCTCAGACGCTGTGCGAGCCAGTCTCCACTCACTATTGTGGCATCATAACGGCGGCTCAGTCTTTTCAGATACTGCCAGTAAAACAGAAACAGCTTGTCCACCTTTGAAAAAGACATCACTCTGTCCAGAAACGTGTGGGGGTATACCGCAACCGGATCCTGGTGAAATATGAAGGTCTTCACCGCATCCCCCTTCCATCGGGCAGCAAACCAGCCGCCGGTCCACGGAGATGATCCTTCCACAACATCGGGTTTCTCCCGATCAAGGATCTCGTGCACCATTTTTTCCCTCCACAGAATATAATAGCGCCGGTCAACCGGCAATGCCGGACCGGGAACCCAGATCACTCGTCCACCGAACCGTTCTTCCTGACCGGCTTTTTTGCCTGGCGCAATGACAACGATCTCGTGTCCGGCTTTGGATCCGGCATGCAGTTTCTGGTTGATGTAGGTCTTGACCCCACCTCCCTCATCCGCGTAAAACTCAGCGACATCAATAATTTTCATAGTAAATGCGTATACGGTCCCTGAAGTTATTGCAGATCGTGCTATAATTCAAACCGGAATATTCCATCCGGAGCGATTGTCAATCAATATTATTTCAATGGGTTCTGCAAGATTGAACTGAAGGGTTTAACCCGTCAGTTCTTGCCTGGCGGTCTTTGCCGTGTACTTTCCGGAGCCCCTCACGTATCCTGTCAGCCGGGGTAATCACCCCGGATAACTGGATGTAATGTAATCCCGCAGGTTCTGGATCTCGGATTTCTGTTCGTCAATAATGGCTTTTACAATATCCCCAATGGAAATGATACCGATAAGATTTCTTTTTTCATCGATAACGGGAAGGTGGCGGATCCTTTTGCCTGACATGATGCCCATGCAATCCTGCATGGTATACTCTTCGGTTACACACTTGACATCTTTTGTCATGATATCCCGGACGGGAGTCTCTTTCGATTTCCGTCCCTTGAGGATCACCTTGTTCCGGTAATCCCGTTCCGATATGATACCGCACATGATCCCCCGGCACATCACGACGAGTGCTCCGATATCTTTTTCCGACATCAGCGCAATAGCATCATACACCGTTGTCATTTCATCAACCGTATATACCTCGCCACCTTTTTTGAACAAAATCTGCTTGACCTTCATACACTTATCCTTATAGTTGTTACTGTGGACCCTATCCAACCGATCTATTGCACAAATAACCTGATTCTCATCACTAAACAATATATAAATGCCTGAATCTTATGCAAATGGCTGCTGTAATCCGCTGCAGTCTGCCAGGAAATTCCGGTCTATTGATCCATAGAGCAGAAATTCGATCTCCGCAGGATCACTTCAGGTCCCCCGCAGAGATGAAACAGAGGCCGGCAGCCAAGGCAGCAAACAGCGTCACTGCGGACCCGGTTCGGCAAAACGCGCCATCCACTCACGGACTTCATGATACCATTTCATGGAATTATTCGGTTTGAGGATCCAGTGGTTTTCGTCCGGGTAGTAAATCAAACGGGATTCCAGGCCGCGTTCCTGTAATGTGCGAAACAGCTCAAATGTCTGACCCACCGGCACACGGTAGTCAAGCTGGCCGTGTACAATGAGGGCTGGTGTATGAAAATTGCCGGCATAGTAGTGCGGGGAGATCTGCTCGTAGATCGTATTGCCGTCAAAGTGACGCCCATCATCCTCCCAGTAGTTACCGAACCTCTGGCTGTGCACTGCAAAATCGGCGGCCATCTGCGAATACATGTTGTACACAGGCGCATGAATCAGCAGGGTTTTGAAGGGATGGTCCTTTCCGAGCAGGATGCTGGACAGATATCCGCCATAGCTTCCGCCACCGGCAACCATTCGATCGGCATCAATCCATGGCTGTCCGGCAAACCAGTCGGCGGCCTTTCGGGTGTCTTCGTAGGGCTTGGTGATCCAGTCCGGATTGATGGCATCGGTGAACTCCTGCCCGAAACCGGATGAACCGTGGAAATTGTGCCATGCCGTTACATAACCCCAGGAGGCAAAGGTCTGTGCATTCCAGCGGAAATGGAACCCGTCGGTAATACCGCTGTGCGGGCCGCCGTGGATAAGCAGGAACAGCGGGTACTGCCTGGTTTCGTTGAAGCCGGGGGGATAGTGGACCCACATCTGGATTTCCTGTCCGCCATAGCCCTCGTAGGTGACCGATTCGTAGGTGCCCAGCTCCACATCAGCCAGAATATCGTCATTGCGCGTGTCAAGCCGGGTAACGGACCCATCCTCCGGATCAATGAGGACAACCCTGGGAGGATACATGAAACTCTGGTTGATTCCGGCCAGCACCCCGGTGGCGGACATGCTGAGCGACATGAAGTCGGTATCACCGGTGACGGGCTGCACCTGCCCCGTTTCGGCGCTTATGGCATAGACACGGCGGGTGCCGGCGTCATCAATGGCACCAAAAAGGCGGTAGCCATCAGCCGCCCATACCAGTCCGTCCGCAGACCGGTCCCACTCTTGGGTGAGGACCGTCCGCACCCCGGAGTTGACATCATAGAGGACGAGACGGCGCGTATCCGCATAAAATCCGGGAATACGCTGCTGGTTGTAGGCAATCACCGAGCCATTCGGACTGAAAATTGGATTGGTGTCCGATGCCTCGTTGTCCATTGTTATGTTGTCGGCTGTTTCTGAGCCGGGCGACACCAGGTAGAGGTCCATTTTGGGGTTGGTATTATCCCGGTTGGTGTCGCTGGAAAAAACGACCAGCGATCCATCCGGTGTGACATCATAGCTGCCGGTACCCTGAGTTGAGCGCGGCAGTTCACGGCCTGTCGGAAGGGTCACCGGTTCGATTTGGTCGTTGCCGACCAGAGGGCGTTTGCCATCCTCAACGGCAGTTCCCCGGCCGCTTTGAGAGAGCGCATCACGCACCGGGATACGGTAGACATGCGCCTGGCGCTCATCCTCAAGCCAGTGATCCCAGTGGCTGTAGGGCAGCCGGTTCCAGATTCTGGCGGAAACGTGGGATGAGGACCTCCGGTCCAGTTCCTCCTTCATTTCATCCCAATCCTTGTCCGGCCAAACACGGGTGATGAAATAAATGTGGTCACCGGCCCATTTCAGGGCATTAACACCTGTCGGGACATCCGTCAGGCGTTGCGCTTCACCGGGTTCGCGAATCGGGAGGATGTAGATCTGCGCCTCATCGTCGTCATCCCGGCGGCTCACGAAAGCCAGATGCGTTCCTTCGGGGTTGAATACGGGCTGCCCGTCTGACGAGCCATGCCGGGTAAGTGGACGCTCAACGGAACCGTCGGCGGCAAAAAGCCACAGATCCGTGTGACTCTTGTCGTCATCAACGTTATAGCGCGTCACGGGAGCAACCACCCATTCACCGTCTGGCGAAATCACGGGGGAGCCAATCCGCTTCATCTCCCAGAGCCGCTCGACGGTCAGCAGTTTGCTTGCGTCTTTGTTCGACTCATTCGATGTGTTGCCCGTTGACGCACAGGCCAAACCCGAAGCGATCAGCAAAATGAAAAAAAATGTTGTTGTATTTCGTTTCATTGTATTTTGTATGTTCAGATTACAATTTGCATTTCAAATTTTCGGGTAGCCGGCCGCCCAGCGCAGGCATTTGTGAAAAATATCCACCGGTTGACAGTACATCATGGGACATCCTCCGTCAATAACCCTGATTCCGTTATCGCGGGCCTTGGCAGCCGCCTCCTCACTGAAACTGCCCTGACCGACAGACCTGTGAAACCATACAATATGCACACCGGCATCCAGGCACTGTTGGATGAGTCCGACAGCCTGATCAGGATGTGCAGCTATGAACATGCCTTCGGCTTTCTCAGGCAGTGATGCCAGGTCCGCATAACACGGGTCGTCCTCCACTTCACTGGCATTCGGATTCAGGGCAAAAACCCGGTATCCCGAGGAACGCAGCTTCCTGTATATCGCATTGGCGGGAACATCCCCCTTGCGGGACACACCGGCGACGGCGATCCTTTCGAGGGCAAGAAAGTCACTTATCAGTTCTTTCATTTAATTGCATGCAACTGGTGGATGAGCGGATTTTGCCTCAATATTTTTTATGCGAGGATAAGTGCGAAAATTCCTGGCATGATCTCAAAGTATCCTTTTTCCGACATTTTTCAATACCTGGAACTGAGGAATGCGAATGGTGGCCGGATGGAACCGTTGCCTGGACTGATATGTTAAGACATTGTAACCACATACACTTAAACGGGATTTATGTTGAATTGTCCATGACCGGTCATAAGCCCGGACACACAGGAGCATGATCGTCATGGACATTCTATGTGACCTTATTAATCCAAAGATTTTAAACACATGAATGAGAAAACAGGTTTATCAAACAGACCTTCAATTGCACTGCTGACGGTATTGCTCTTCTTTTGCGGATGGAGTGTGGCGGATGTTGCGAAGGCAGTATCCGGTGACCGGGACAGTTTCACATCCAACAGCCAGTACACTGACCTGCGGGTTACAAAAGTTGCCGGGAATCTGGAACACCCCTGGTCTGTAGCTTTTATGCCGGATGGACGCATGCTGGTTACCGAGCGGCCCGGCCGGCTTAATATCGTCGATGACGGTGACGTGCAGCGGGTAGACGGACTTCCCGAGATTCATGCACGCGGACAGGGCGGCCTAATGGAGGTGCTGCTGCATCCTGAATATGACACCAACGGATGGATATACCTGACATGGTCCAAGCCCGACGGGCAGGGACAGACGGCCACTGCACTGGGCCGCGCACGGCTTGACGGCCATTCCCTGGTCGACTTCGAGGAGCTGTTTGTACAGGACCGCTATTCCAGTCCGGGCCGCCACTACGGATCAAAACTCGCATGGACTCTCGACGGCAAGCTGCTGATGAGCATCGGTGACCGCGGAACCGACCCGCCGCGTGCTCAGGATCTGATGGACCATGCCGGCACCCTGCTGCGTCTCAACGATGACGGCACCGTTCCTGATGACAACCCTTTTGTGGGTGACAACAGCGCCCATGACGAAATATTTTCCTATGGGCACAGGAACATCCAGGGTCTGATTGTGCATCCCGAAACCGGTCAAATCTGGGTTACCGAGCATGGTCCCCGCGGTGGCGACGAACTCAACCTTGTGGAAGCCGGGAAAAACTACGGCTGGCCCGTTGCAAGTCTGGGACTTGACTACCGCACCCAGGACCAGTTCCGCCACACTGAAGCCCGCAGGAAGGAAGGAATGGTGGATCCGGTGTACGAACTGCTGCCCACACACGCTCCTTCCGGGCTGGCGATCGTGCTGCCCGGTCAATTCACCAGCCGATGGGACTACAATCTGCTTGCCGGCGGACTGCGTGCCGAACGAATCCGGCGCCTGCTTGTGGACAACCCCGAAGGGTTCTACGAGGTGATCCATGACGAGGAGTTGCTGCTCGGCGAACTTGGACGCATCCGCGATGTGCGCATCGGACCGGATAACAACATCTACATTCTGACCGACCACAGTGACGGTGCCCTCTGGAAGGTGGAACCGGGCAGCTGAGCGACGCGCTTACTTTCCGGAACAGGTACGGTTTGTTACCCGGACACCGTAAATTTACCCGGGTACAGTAATTTACCTGGGAACAGTAATAACGTTGTACAGTTTTCCATCCTTAATTTTGGTGCGCGGGTTGGCCGGGTCCGGTGTGAACACACCGTCAACATACAGCCGGTACAGGTGATCGCCGGGCTCGGCGTCAAATCCGCGGATCCACTCGCCATGCAACTTGTACAGCGGTGTGTATCCTGGCAGGGAAAAACCGGATACCACCGCTACACTGCTTGCACCGGGAATTGATGTACGTATGATGATGCCGCCATCCTGCAAGCGCTCGCCGGCCGGGCCGTCGAATCCGATTTCCTTCGCCAGTTCCATCTCCAAATCATATTTGCCGAGCTGGCGTCTCAGGATAACCCCATTCCTGTCGATGAAGAAAGTGGACGGGTAGCCGTCTATTTCCCAGCTGTCCAGGATCGTGTTTTCAGCTCGTTGCTCCTCCAGAATCTGCGGCCAGTCCACATTGCCAGTTTGCAGGAATTCCCCGAGCGCTTCGGGCGTGTCGTATGCGACACCAACCATGCGGAATTCACCCGTCGGTTCAAAAAGCCGCCTAGCTTCCCTGAGATATGGCATATCCTCCATGCACAAGGTGCACCAGGTTCCCCAAAAATGGAGATAAATCCAGTAACCGCGCATTGCACACAATGAGATGTGCGTTTTCTGGCCCGCGGTGTCAAATGCCGTTGCTTCAAGCGGTGGTGCATGGTAGCCCGTCCGGGTGCCCGGCTCATGTACAAGATCCGGTTCAAAAACCAGCCGCAGCCGGGATCCGTCAGCCGAAACTCCATCAAAACGATAGGGTTTGTTCCCCAGGCAGACGTTCTCACCAGTCTGGACTAGCTGATCCTCCCTTATTCCGATGCCTTCTCTGGACTGTCCGGCATACAGAAGTGCCGTTTCCGGCGTGAATGTGCCTGTGGTAAACCGGTTGTTCAGATAAAAAAGAACGTCCCTGTCGGCAAGTGAAAGCCGGCCCCGGCGGTGAGAGTAGGTTCCGATGGCCAGTGTCGGCCGGTTGTCTTCGAGGGTACCAAAAGGCACGGGTCCGCTCACACGGTACCATTCGGCAGCCTGAATTATTTCTTTACCGTCAAAGAGTTCATAGCGGATTGGCCGGACCACCATCGTCTCCCGGTCCCTTCGCGGATTGCCCGTCGACGGATCTGGCAACGGCACCGGTTTGGCCCCGGAAATATCTATCACGGTGCGCCCGTCCGCTCCCCGGACGGCACCTCCTGAGTGAATGATCACCTTGCGCTGGCCATTTTCACCGATTCCGGTTCCGACAACCACGTAGACATCCACAAAAGCGTCTGTCAGGCGGGTGGTGTCAACACTCCTGCTGCGAAACACATCCATAACGCTGGTGCATTCAATCAGGCCGGCTTGGCAAGACTGCCAGGCGTGCTGGGCGAAATCCATCATTTCCACCTGGTAGAAAAAATCCGCCAGTCCATCGGGTATACCTCGAACCTCCGGCTCTGCCGGATGCCATGAGTTGCTGCCTTCCCGCTCACGAAGAAATGCCGACAGCGGCTGGAACGGGCCAAATCCCTTGACCTGCTGCATGGATATATGCAGTGTATCAGCAGATGCGCCGGAAGTTGCTGCCGCCGGACTGGCAACACTTGTCCCAATAGTGAAACCGATGCACAGGGCAAGTACGCGGACGGCGGCGGATCGATATAGGCAATTCGGGATCATACTGACAAGATCCCGTTTTCTTGTAAAGTATTGATGAAGTATGGACTTACTGCGGAATCCGATTGCGGCTGCGACGGCGCACATGGTCACGGACAGCCACCGGGGTGGGAGCTCAGACGGTCATCCTCATTAATGCACAGTGACCACATTGAATTTCTTCCCGTCCTGCGATATCACATAACGGGGATTTTTTGGATCGGGAATAAATATTCCGTTAACATAGATTCGATACCGGTGGTCACCGGGTTCGGCACGAAAACCGCGAATCCACTCTCCATTGACTTCATAGAGCGGCGTTTGACCCGGCAGCGAGAAATCCGCCCGGATGGTTGCATCAACATTCATTGTGGATGCCGGTTCTGCCTGCCACTCCGGAAGCGCCATGATCTCTTCCCGCTTCACTCTGATCACAATATCTCCCTCGGCGAGCCGGTCACCCGCGGTTCCGGCAAAACCGATGTATTCCGCCAGTTTACGCTCAAGCTCGTAATGGCGCAGCTGGCGATACCGCACGATGCCTTGCTCATCCAGAAGAAAGGTAGACGGAAAACCCAGGATCCCCCAGGTCCTCAGGATCTCATTTGGTCCCCCCTGCTCCTCCAGGATCTGCGGCCAGTCGATTCCCCACTCCTCCAGGAAACGCGCCAGCGTCACTGCGTCGTCGTAGGCGATGCCGACCATGGCAAAACCGTCGTCCCGGAACAGGCGCCAGGCCTCCTTGAGGAACGGCATTTCGTCGATGCATGGCGGACACCACGTCCCCCAGAAATCCAGGAATACCCATTGCCCACGCATTTTTTCGATATCTATTACGCTGGATGCGGGGGCACTGTCAGCCGGGTCTGTGGCTGCAGGATCTGCTGCGGCCGTGTCTGTGGATACAGAATCCCTGGCGTCCGGATCTTGCAGGACGGGGACAAAGATCTCGCCGCGGAGTTCCGGTGCACGCAGACCGGGCTGAGTGCCTGTCTGTGCGGCCAGATCCGGCTCCCGGACCAGGCGGATCTGTGAGCCGTCAATGCGGACATCGTCAAAGCGGTAGTTCTCCCCGCCGATCATCACATATTCCCCGACTCCCGCCATCATGTAGGGCGTCACGGGCCGGTCGGTGGGCGGATGGCCGACAAACAAATGGGATTTTTGATGGTCGTAGGAACCGTCGAGAAACTCATTCTGAAGGAAAACGGGAACGATATCCTGACCCAGGCGGAGGTCGGCCCGGCGATGAGCGTAGGTCCCGTGGATCATCGTTGGCTTGGTCTCCCCCGGGATGCCAAACGGCACGGGACCGCTGACCCGGTACCAGCTCTCAGCCGTAATGACCGAATCGCCGTCGAAAAGCTCGAACCAGATCGGCTCGACAACCATGGATGCACGGTCAGGAAATGGCTCGGTAACCGCCGTGTCCGGGAGGATGTGGGCGGTGGCTCCTGCCAGGTCCGTGCCCGGAGCGATGATGACGCGGGTCCGGCCTCTGCTGTCGGTTCCCGTGGCAATGCTGACATGAAGGTCGAGGTACTGTGCTGTCACCCGCGCCGTATCCGCTCCCCAGGCAGAAAAAGCACCCATGACGTGGCTGCTGTCCAGAAACCCGGCCTTCCACGACTGCCAGGCGTGCTGTTTGAAATGCATGTGCTGAACGTACACGCGGAGGTCCCCCAGTGAATCGGGTACGCCACTGACTTCCGGGATGGCGGCTATCCACGGATTGTTGCCGGAGAGTTCTCGCAGGAATCCGCTGGACGGATAAAACGGTCCGAACCCCTTGAACTGTTCCAGGGTGATGATAAGCGTGTCGGCAAGGGGTTTGCCTGCGAAAACGCGCTCCGAAGGCGTGTGCATGTGCTCAGAAGAATGCATCCTCACTGCCGCTGTGCAAATCTGTGTGGATGAGAATGCCGCCTGAGCCAGCAGGATGACGATCATCACGGAACCGTGCCGCAAGTGGCGATTATGTTTTTCAAGAAAGACTGATGGCATGACTTGTTTTTTTGGGTGTCCGCGATGGAGCCGTGCAAATGAGAGCGTTCTGGTAAAACCGGTATGTGAAAAATGTTATTCCACTGAGTGGAACCTTCTTCAAGGTAGAATTTTACGCTAATATATGCAGATGCCTGTTTTTTTTGTCGTTTGCTCTGATCCTGAAAGCAGCGAGCCGGTCACTCTTGCTTTTTCCGGTTGGCTTTCGTACTTTATATATAATAATCAATATAACTATATCTATATGATCACAGCCATCAAAAATCAACTGCTGACCAACTGGCATCCCATGAGATGGGTTGCCCTCGGAATTGGCCTT
>SKNT01000152.1 GCA_007120385.1 Balneolales bacterium | reverse complement strand
GCAGCGCTGCCGGAACGCCGGCCGGTCATGTCGACTATCACTTTGTATCAAACCCGCAATTATTCATGCGTATTGCCGTACTCTCGGACATTCACGCCAACCTGCCGGCCCTTCTGGCCGTCCTCAGGAAGCTTGACACCCTGCCCCACGACAGGGTGATCAGCCTGGGCGACCAGGTGGGATACGGGCCTCACCCCAACGAAGTGATCGATATCCTTCGCGAGCGCAACATTCCCACCGTGCTGGGCAACCATGACGCCGGGGTGGTGGGACGCATTTCGCTGGGCATGTTCCGCGAACCGAACCACTCGCTGCTGGCCTGGACCCGCGACCATCTCACCGGCGAAAACCGCGAGTACCTGATGCGGGCCCCGCTGACCATGGAGGAGGACAACTGGATTGCCGCCCATGCCTCGCCGATTGAGCCGGAGCAGTGGACCTACCTGAATTCCGCCCCGCTCTGCCGCAAGGTGCTCTCCCAAATACCGCATACCTTCTGCCTGGTCGGGCACACACACGTTCCCGGGGTCATCCCCGACCGCATCGGGGTGTTCCGTGTGAAGCCGGGACACCGCTTCGTCATCAATCCGGGCAGCATCGGCCAGCCGCGTGACAGCAGCCGCCTGGCCTCGTTCGGAATCCTGGACACCGAAGCCGGAAGCTGGGATCACCATCAGGTGGCATGGCCGCGCAGCGAGACCCTGGAGGGATTCGAACGGCTGGGCGTCGATGATCAGACCGCCGCACAGCTGCTCTTTTTCTGAGCGTGCTCAGGCTCTGGCCGCGCATTCTGGAGCCACGCAATGGCATTGGATGCCGGCTGGCACCGGGAGGCACATTGCCGGCCGTATCATCAACATACCCTGTCTTGATCTCGGACACATTTCCGGCATATTGTGCGAACGCAAAACCAAGTCCAGACCGTCGATCCAATTATCATCAGTAAAATGAAACAGATATGCAAGGCCGGAACGCACTAAAACCGGATCACGATCTTCAGGCCCTGGCCGCTGTTGTCGTACCGGATGGCGCCGTTGAGCTGCTGCACCAGCCCCTGGATGATCGTGTAGCCGAAGGAGGACGGGTTGTGCAGTTTTTCGATTTGCTCGTCGCTGATTCCGTTCCCATTGTCGGCGACGCAGAGTTCAAACTGGCCGTTGTTGCGCACGAAGTGCACGTTGATGGCCCCGTCCTTGACGCCGTTGAGCCCGTGCTTCCAGGCGTTGGTTACCAGTTCGTTGACCAGCAGCGCCAGCGGGATGGATGAGCTCATGTCCATGGTGATATCATCGGCCTCAAGCGACGTGGCAATTTTCCGGTCCGGTGTCTCGAACGAGCGCGCCAGCAGGTTCACCAGCCGCTGCAGCAGGTCGCGCATGTCCATTTCAGTGAAATTGTCGCCTTCATAGACCAGTTCGTGCACAAGCGCCATGGCCCGCACGCGGCTTTCGGTCTCCTGAAGCAACCCCTTCGTCTCCTCGCCCTGCGCGTAGCCCGACTGCAGGTTCAGCAGGCTCGATATGATGGCCATGTTGTTCTTGACACGGTGGTGGACCTCGGCGATCAGGATGTTCTTCTCCTTGAGCGAGCGTTTGAGCTGTTGCTGCATCTTTTTGGTTTCGGTGATATCCCGGCCGATGCCCACCAGCCCGATGATCTCACCGTCCTCACGCCGTATGGGCGACACTTTCGTCTGGAAATCTGTCATGCCCTGGCCAATGTCGTCTTTCCACTCGTAGACTACATCCTCCCCGGCCAGCGCCTTGCGGAAATGTTCTTCCTGGTAACGACCCAACTCTTCGCCGTGGATCTCTACGGCCGTTTTGCCCAGAAAGTCCCCTGCCGTCCTGCCTATCGGATCCATCCATTTGCCGTAGACGCCCGTGAGGACCAGGCTGCGGTTCATCGAAAAAATGATGTCGTCGCTGGACCCGATCAGCATCCGGAACCGCTCCTCGCTCTCGGCCAGCTTCTCCATGTGTATGCGGCGCTCCTCGTGTGCCGACAGTATCTTGCCCATGATCAGCGTCACGGCCGGATAGACCAGCATGACCGTGACGGCGATGGTTTGCATCACATCCCGGACAAGCTCCGAGGGCAGCGCATAGACGAACACCGCCATCATGAAATGCACGATCACACCCATCGATAGCAGCTGAACGGACGTCATGCGTCGGTCCGGGCTGTTATTCTTGATCAGATGGAACACCCAGCCGATGATGAAGGCGTAAAGGATCGTCAGGATGCCCATGACCATGCCCCCGCCGCCCAGCCAGATGCGGTAGGCCCCGGCCATGAACATGCTGATGGCGCCGGCAAGCGGACCGAAAAAGGCCGTGCCGACACTCACAACGATCGTCCGGCCGTCAAAAATAATCCCCTCGGCGTAAACGAACGGATAGACCATGGCCACCAGGGCAATCGACCCGAACAGCACCCCCTGCAGCACTTGTCCGCGCATGTGGCTGCGATCGAACCGGTCGTCAAGAAAGTTAGACAACACGCTCAAAACCGCCAGAATCGAAAGATTGTAAATAATATCAGCGACGATCATTTCGGATTGTCCGGATTTCTGACTGCCAGATGCAAGTCACGCAAATGGTTTATTGTATATTTCTTGTGGATGCGGCCGGCGTTGATCCCCGGATTCCATCGGAACGAACGGGCTGCCGATGGCATTCAGTAGTTCGGGAACACTTCAAACAGTCACGGCCGTTTTACCACCGTTCACACCATATCTTCAATAAACTTTCAACTTCTGAATATAGCGTAATTTACAGAAAAATTAAAATTTCTTAATGTAAGGTCAACGGTCCGGTATCCTCCCCCGAACACCCAAAAATATGAACACCATTCCTGGCAAGCTTCACTGATGAACCATTCTCCGACAGGCAGCTCCCCGATGTTTATCCCTGAGATTGAGAGCCCGTTATTCACCCGGTTCTTCTACCGGTACGTGCTCACGCTGTATCGCCGGCGGTTCCGGGCGGTGTGGCTGGATGACCGGGAGATGCCCCGCACGCTGCGCTCCACCCTGTACATCGGCAACCACAACTCCTGGTGGGATGCGCTCAATCCCCTGCTGCTCAACGAACGTGTCATCGGCAAGCGGGCCCGGGCCATGATGGACGAGGAGCAGCTGCTGCGGTATCCTTTTTTCCGCCGGCTTGGCGTGTTTTCGATCAACCGGCAGCATTCGCGAAAGTCACTGGCCAGCATGGAGCACGCCGTCCGGCTGCTCAACGGAACCGGTTTGGAGAAGCGGCCGGTCGGGCTCTGGTTCTATCCCGAAGGCAAGCTGGTGCGCCCCGAGACGCCCATTGCCGCCGAAAACGGCATCACCTGGCTGGCACGCAAGCTGGATCCCGACCGCACCGAGATCGTCCCCTTTGCCACCCACATCCATTCCATGCGCGGCGACAAACCCGAACTGTTCGTGCGGATGGGCGCGGTGCTGGATCCGCGGATGTTTGACAGGAAGAGCGGCCCCGCCCGCGACCAGTCTCAGGCCCGGCATATCGCCGGCATCATAGAACAATTGCGCGAATCGGTACGGCGCGACAGCGCCGGTTTCAGCGGCAGCAGGAACGTCGCGGAGGACAGCAACGCCG
>SKNT01000227.1 GCA_007120385.1 Balneolales bacterium | reverse complement strand
GCCGCTGCCCGCATGGGCGTACATGATCACCGTATCCAGCGAACCGGCGGGCTGCTTGACTTTTAGCCAGGACTTGCTGCGCTGACCGTATTCATACACACTGTCGCGGCGCTTCAGCATCAGCCCCTCGTTGCCGTGCTCCAATGCCTGCCGGAAGAGCCGCTCGATATCCCCGGCCGATTCGATCACATGCTGCCGTGAGCAGGGGATGCCGGTACGCGCACAAAGGTCCTCCAGCCGTTTGCGTCTGATTTGCAGGGGCAGATCAAGCACCGGTTCCCCGTCCACGAACAGCAGGTCGTAGGCTATGAACCGCACCGGATGTTCCGCCAGAAGCTTATCCCCCGGCTTTTTCACTCCCATCCGCTTTTGCAGCCGTTGAAATGGCTGGATGCGGCCGTCATCCAGCACACACAGCTCGCCGTCGAATACCGCTTCCCGCGGGACAGGCTGCCGCGATGAAGACTCCACGGGCGACCGATCTGCCGTCCGGTGTTTCCTTCCATCAGGATCGTTCTTTTCCGGGTGGATGCGGGTGCCACTTACATCAGCGGCTGCATCTTTCCCACCCGCGTGTTGCCAAGTGCCTCGCTTTTCGGAGGGGTCCGACGGGGACGACAGCGTGTCTCCCATGGCTTCCATGAGCTTCCCGGCGGCATCCGGAAAGGCGGCGGTCACATCGTTCAGGTCGCGGGAAAACAGGCGCACCGAGTATGGATCCGAGCCCGGGCCTATGTGCGCCTGGGCGCGCATCCCGTCAAATTTCTCTTCCGCAACATAAGTCTGCGGATCAGCTACGGACCCTGCCACGGACCCGGTTCCAGGCCGGCCCCCGGCCCCGGCCTCAGTCCCGGCTCCAGCCCCGACCTCAGTCCCGGCCTCAGTCCCAGCCTCGCCCCCAACCCCGGCCTCCATCGGCGATGCAAGCATGAAGGCAACGGGTTGGAACATCCGGAACCGGGCAGATTCCAATTCGCCGCTTCGGGCCAGCAGCGCAGTTTTGCCGATCTCGCCGGTGAGCATGTGCACGCGCCGCACCTGTTCCGCATCGGTGCCATAAGCCAGTGCGATGGCCGGCAGGATGCTGCGCACCTCGAACCCGATGCGCAACGAGCCCTTGCCGAGCATGCGGATCAAGAACCGGATCTCCCCGGCAGTCATTTTTTCCCACATTTCCGTGAGGATCTGCTGCTTCTGCCCGCGCCCGGAAGAAGCCGCAAGCCGCTCGAATCCATCCGCCACTTCACCCAGTCCGAGCCATGCCGGGTTTCTGCGGGCGACCGCTTCCGGAATGTTCTGCATCAGCTTTTCGATGGCCTCGGAAGTGCTGCCGGTTGCCGCTCGGCAGGGCCGGAATACTTTGTCGTAGTCTACCCCGCAAAATTCCGCAGCCGTCAGGGCAACAGTCCGGTGCCCGACAGCCGCACGCTTTCCGGACAGCGTCGAAAACGCCCCCTCGACGGTGAATTGAACGGCCAGGGCGATGTCGCGGTCCTCCGTGAGCCCCTTCAGGTAATCAGCGAACAGAGAAATCTTTCTGGTGGATGACCGGGTGTTCATCACATCGCTCAGGGTTCTGCAAAGTCCGGCAAAACTGGCGGGAGGATGCTCCCCCGCCCTGATGTCGTCCTGTTTATCCGTCATCGTCACGCTCCGTTTCGAGACTGCCGCAGGAATACCCCTCCTGTTGCAGATAATGCAATGCCACGCCGGGGTTGGGACTGTGCGTGAGCCAGATATGCCGGGGCGCCAGGGTCCGGCACACATCCAGAAGCTGAAAAAAGTCCAGGTGGTCGGATAGTGGAATCAGTGCATCGGCATGCATTTGCGAAGCCCGTTCTTCCAGGGATGCCCACCCGGACAGATAGGCGATCCGCTTTCTGCGGATGTCGTTGATCATCGGGGTATCCAGTGAGGAAGAAGGGGTGATGAGCGCTTTTCCGGCCAGGGTATCGGCGTCATAGACCTCCCACCGGCCCAGATCCACTCCGAATTGTTCGTACACCCGGCAAAGATTCTCCCCGCCACTGTGAATCTGGACGGTGACAGGCGGATCGCACGATGCCAGGGCGTGCATCACCTCCTGTGCCTTGCCCAGATTGTAGCAAAGGAGTACGGGCGTTGCTTCTTCATAAAGCGCATCCAACACAAAATCACAAATTCTACGAAACAGCGCCCCGTGCGTCTCCCATTTGTAAATTGGCAAGGCGAAGGTTGCCTCTATGATCAGGTAGTCGACCCGGCGGTCAGGAAGCTGAAATCCCTCGGAAGCCGGTGAGGGCGGTGTGCAACAGTCCCCGGTATACAGCAGCGAGCCCTGGTCCGTTTCCACGAAAACCATGGCCGACCCGAGTATGTGTCCGGCCGGATACAGCGTTACCCTGGTTTGCTGCGACCCGGGAAGTGTAATGCACTCACCGAAGGGGATCTCTTCGATGGAACCGGCGTGTCCGCGAGCTCGCATGAGTGCTGCCGTGGCCGGCGAAGCAAGAACCGGATGATGCCGCTTTCGGGGGACATGGTCGGCATGGGCATGGGTGATGATGGTTGGTGCATCACGTCCGGAGCCGTCCAGCAACAGGTCTGCATCCGGAAGGAAAATACCGTGATATCCCAGGTTTTTTACCCGCATTATCAGAAATCAGGACGATTAGATTCAAGGTATGCTTTCAGGCTGCCGGCTTGCGGAGCTGCGATGCAGACGTTCCGCCCGGTCCGGGATTTCGTACGGTCCGCCCCTATGAACCGGATTGAACCAGCCGGTAGAGCAGCAATACCACCACGAGGGCGATGACCATCAAAAAAAGTCCCAATTGACGCAAAAAACGTTGAATGGGCTTGGGTTTCTCCGGGATTATGGTGCGCAGCCAGTCCCAGTGATTCAGGTACTTGACCAGTTTGTAGCTCAGGACAATCAATCCGATACCAAACATGATGTCCGCAGCGGAGCGGAGAAAAAAAGCGGCAATCAGGGAAATACTGCCCAGGAAAAAAAGAGAATAGGCCGTTTTGATGAATATGGGCGGACGGTATTCATGCTGACACTTTCCAACAAGAAAGTTATAAAAAGGCGCAGGATGAAAAAGCCATATGGCGCCCTGAATGAGCAGCAGGAGTGCCATGATATTGTATAAAATAAAAAGCCAGCTGTACGCCAGTGCTTCCATCAAACAGACCGATTGATTAGTGGTGAAAAAAGAAAACGGGACGGATCAGGTCCAGGACAAAATAATAAGGAGGAAAATATGGAATCTTATGTTTGTCCACACGTTCTTTTTTCAACAGTGAAAGGTGCTGCAAATCAACGCATTTGCTTTGAATGCCCTTTGGTTGAATGTGGGTTGCCATGTTCCCTCATAAGGACATGATCCGTGATTCGGGTGGGCATTTTTCTGTGAAATTTGCTATATAGTGCCCTTTATTCGACATCGCGCAATCATAGTCAAAAACAGATCATGGCGGAAGAAAAGAAACAGTTTAACGTCCCCGACTGGGCCCGCGGCATCACCTGGTACCAGATAATGCCCGAGCGGTTCCGCAACGGCGACCCGAACAATACCCCCGGGGCAGCCGACCAGAAATATGCCTGGCCGCACGACCATACCTCGCCGCT
>SKNT01000218.1 GCA_007120385.1 Balneolales bacterium | reverse complement strand
TGCAGTCCATGAACGAGGAACTGCAGACGATCAACGCCGAACTTCAGGCAAAGCTGGACGATCTCGCGCTCGCGCAGAGCGACATGCAGAACGTGCTGAACAGCATCGAGATCGCCATCCTGTTCCTGGACCAGAACCTGAATGTCCGACGCTACACCGATCGGGCTGCAAAGATCGTCCGTCTCCGTGAAAGCGACATTGGCCGGCCGCTCAGCGACCTGACTACCACCTTGCAATACCCGAACCTGCACGACGACGCGAGCGAGACCCTGCGTACCCTGGCCTCCTCGGAGAAGCAGATCACAACGGACGATGGCCGCTGGTTCACGGTGCGTATCATGCCCTACCGCAGGCTGGACAACGTGATCGATGGAGTGGTGATCACGCTGGTCGACATCACCGAGACGAAGGCGCTGGAATCCACGCTGCGGCAGCAATCGACATGATCGCCCGAGTCCCGCCGCAAACCCGTTCGCGTGGAGTTCCGGTCCGGCCCTGCCACTAAGTGCCCTAGCGCACCGACCCCCGCCCCGACAGTTCGTCATCATGACTTTGCGGCCAACTCATGGAAGGTCGTTGAGCCACACGGGACCGCCACGCCCGGCATCGCCGGGCAGCGCGTGATCACAACGGTCTCCGCGCGCTTCGGCAATAGCCATGCGTTGGATCGAAGTACGCCACAAGACCTATTGAAGATGGAGATACGCTATGAACACAACATTTCGGAAACTGATCATCGCTTCGGGCGTCGCGCTCGCCTTGGGCGCCACGGGCAGCGCCTTCGCGGAAGGCCCGATGTCGGCCAACCCGAGTGACGCTCGTCTCGAGGCCAAGATCTCGACGACCTATGCCCTGAGTCCGCACCTGCAGGGCGATGACATCACGGTGTCGGTGCGCGATGGCCAGGCCGTGTTGACGGGAACCGTACCGGAAGACATCAACAAGGAATTGGCTGACCAGTTCGCGCGGAACGTGGAGGGGGTCACGGAAGTGGACAACCAAATCGTGATCGACGCGGACTACGTCCCTCCGGAAGCTGAGACCCGCAGCTTTGGCGATCGAATGACCGATGCCTCGATCACTGCGGCGGTCAAATCCAAGCTGATGTGGACGCGGCACGCGGAGGGCCTGGCCACGGAGGTGAGTACGGAGTCCGGCTACGTCACGCTGGAAGGGACTGCTGAATCTCAGGATGCCAAGGACCTCGCCGAGCGCCTGGCCGCCGACACCAGCGGCGTCGTGTCGGTGGAAAACCGGCTGGAGATTAAGGAGCCGAGTACCGTCAGGGAGCCAGGCATCGCCCAGGAGCCGGGTACAGGCGAAGCTGCCATGGACAAGACCCGCGAGGTGGCGGCGGATGCCGGGGATTACATCACTGACCTCTGGATCACGACCAAGGTGAAGTCCACCTTCATGTGGTCGAGCGGTGTCTCCGGCGGGGATATCTCGGTGACCACCGACGACGGTGTCGTCGAACTGAGCGGTAGGGTCGACAGCGAAGCGGAGCGCGAGCTGGCGGTCGAACTGGCCCGGGAGTTGCGCGGCGTGAAGAGCGTCGACGCGTCAGGCCTTACGTTCTCGCCGGTTGTAGGGAATAGGTGAGCCAAAGGGGGCAGGGACGCCCCACCAGCCACACGTTGAACGGGCCGAACGGTGGGCAGACTCCGCACCACTCGGCGGTGAGTGGACCGGCACGCAACCTTCTTCGAGCCACGCAGGAGACAGGTCATGAAAGTGATGGATACAGTTGGCTCAATGCTCGGTATCCTGGCGTTCTTGATGCTGAGTGCCGGTGCAGTCGGCAACGACTCGCCCCCCGCTGGTTTGAGCCATGCGTCCGCCGCTGATCGCGTGAGCCCCGCCGCCTACCGGGGGGACTATCACGTGGTGCACGCGATCTGGCAGCGCCCCAGTTGGGTCGTATCAGGGCACGGCCCTCAGGATTCGAAACTATGGATCTGAGACCCCGTATGCAGGGTTTCGCGGCTGACAACGAACGCGTCCCAGCGAACGGGCCCTGCGCGAATGAGCCATCATGCAGGCCGTTCGGTATCCGGGCGAGTTCGGTATCCGGGCGAATAAGGAGGTCTTCATGCGCTACGTTTACATTTCTCTGATCGTTCTCGTCAGTGCAATCGTTCTGGTCTTCACGATTCAGAACCTGCCCACCGTGACAGTTCATTTCGTCACCTTGCGTCTGACACTGCCGCTGTCCGCTCTGGTCATCCTGGTCTACTTCCTGGGCATGCTCACGGGAGGCGTGTTCGTATCCCTGGTCAGGTCCTGGTTCCGCGGCTCAACCAGCGGTACTCCCCTACACACTCAGGAAACGGGAAACGAATAAGCAAACGGCGTCAGTCAGACCTTGCGAAGACGATTGCATGGCAACAGACGATCCGTTTCGCACTTGACCACCTCGTAGCACTCGCACGTCAGTGCCTCGAGCTTGGTGCGATCCAGCACCGTGATGTGTCCGCGCCGGTAATCAATCACGCCCTGCTTTTGCAGTTTGCCGGCGGCCTCGGTGACGCCTTCGCGGCGCACGCCCAGCATGTTGGCGATCAGTTCCTGGGTCATCAACAGCTCGTTGCCTGACAGCCGATCCAATGACAGCAGCAGCCAGCGGCACAGTTGCTGGTCGATGGTGTGGTGGCGATTGCACACCGCCGTTTGCGCCATCTGCGTGATCAACGCCTGGCTGTAACGCAGCATCAGGTCGAGCAGGACGCCGTGACGGTCGATCTCGGACTCGAACTGCGTGCGGCTCAGGCGGAAGCCGTGCCCGGCACTTTGCACGACGGAGCGGGTGGTCGTGCTCCCGCCGCCCATGAACAGTGCGATGCCGAGCATACCGTCGTTGCCCACCACCGAGATCTCGGCCGAGGCGCCATTCTCCATCAAGTACAGCAGCGACACGATCGAATCGGTGGGGAAGATGACGTAGTCGCCGCTGTCACCAGACTCGCACAGCACGTCGCCCAGCATCAGCGCGACGGGTTCGAGCAGTGGAAACAAGCGCGCCTGATCCTCCGCGGGCAGCATGCCCAGAAGGTGGTTTTCGATCGGTTCGATGGAGCGCGACATGACTTTCCTCCCTGATGGCCAGGTGGTCTTCATGGCGTCGTGTGATGTTCGCATCTGGGCCAACAAGCGTAAGGTTACCCAAACCTTCGGATTTTCCATATGCGTTTGATTACCCACCTCCTTATGGCCAACCTTTCGCGTAACACGGCCCAGACGAGTGCACTGACCCGATCGGCTTTCCCGCCGACTGTTCATCGCCCGGTCAGCGGCTCTACTCCCCATGTGACAGCGGTTGGTCAACCTGACCGGCGACAAGGCTGCCGCCTTGGCACACCAACATGCAGGGCTGGCTCGTAGTGGTCCGGCGTAGCGGACGACGCGTGCCCGGGCTGGATCGTTGATGCCTGGCGTTGGTATTTGTCGGCTGGGGACTATCCCGAGGACTCCGGGTTATCCGGAGAACCCGGAGGATGAGGAGACCTACGTCGCTGCGCCGGGATTCTCAGCGGTGAACAAGCTACGCGCCCAAGGCATCGAGCTCATCCAGGGCATCGAAGTCACCGCGATCCGCAACCAGGAACGGCCGGAATCCGAGCCTCCGGTGCGATGT
>SKNT01000049.1 GCA_007120385.1 Balneolales bacterium | reverse complement strand
ATCGCAGCCATCCTCCTGGTGCTGCTTGCCGTAACGGCCTGGAGCGGAATTCCCGCCTCGGCCAAAACCGGTGCCTTGGAAGAGTCAGCCGTTTCCACAGGAAACAACTCCTTTCAGGGTAGCATCACGCTCAGCCGATATACGGTCCGGGCGGACGGCAGCGAGCACTGGGTCTCGAGCACCCCGCTGCTTATTCACCCTGACTACATCCTCCTGGTTCAGTCCGAGGGTGGATCCGTTGAATTGCTCGGCAATATCAAGGCCGAAGGCATCATAGTACGGCAGGGTCGGGAAGACTTTGTGTTTCTCACGTCCGACCGCAAAGCCGTCATCATGTCCAAGCAGGAGCTGCAGCAGATGATTTCCATGCTGGACACCATGCGGGGCCGTACTGCCGGGGAGCAGGCGCCGGAACCGGATATCACTTTTGAGTCGACCAGGGAGCAGAAACAGGTTGAGGGATACCGTGCGGAGAAGTGGATAGCCCGGCAGGAGGGAAGCAGTTCAGAGTGGCATTTCTGGGTCACCGATGAGCTGACCATTCCATGGGGGTTGCTCTCGGAGCAGTGGCTCACCAAGCAGCTGTCGCTGTCAGGTCTCCCGGCCGAACGCTGGTTCGTGGACGAGAAGCTTCCTGTGCGGGCCGAGCTGTGGACTAACGGAGAACTTGCTGAAATAATAAAAATAGGAGATATTACCCCCCAAAGTATTCCGGAATCACGATTTCAGATTCCCGGCGACTATCAGCGGATTACTTTCCAGCAGATGCTTTTTGACCGGATGCGGAACCGCTGATTTACCCCGGATAATTCTGAAATCCTCAAAAGCACAACAGCAAGGTGAATCGAACAAAACTGCCATTCCTTCTGCTCGCACTTTTTCTGCTCACACAGTGCGGGACTTCCGAACGTATTTACGAGTATCAGCCGGCCGACAAGGATCATGTCTACTACGACATTGATGATGCCATTGAGGATGATGAGGCGATGAGCGAGTTGATCGGGCCCTATGTAAGAGACATGGGCCGCACCATGAACAGGGTGTTAACGGTCAGCGAAGGTCCGTTCGAACGCGGCAAGCCCGAAGGCGCTCTGGGCAACCTTTCGGCCGATATCGTACGCTACCGCGCAATCGCCGAGATGGGCAAAAAGGTGGACATAAGCGTGATGAACAATGGAGGGCTACGGGTCCCACTGCCCAGGGGTGAAATCACGGTCGGCCATATTTACGAGCTCATGCCGTTTGAGAATTACATCGCCGTTCTGCGTTTTACAGGTGAACAGATAAAACAGATTGCCAATGAACTTGCCGCAGTGAACGGTGAAGCGGTCAGCGGCATCCGGTTTCGCATCGTGGACGGCAAAGCGCGTGACATCCTTGTCGATTCGCTCAGCGTGGATCCCGAGCGGCACTACTGGCTGGCCACCAACAACTGGATGGCTGACGGCGGAGGGGATGCCCCCACACTCTGGGAACCCCTGGAACGCCGCAACATCGATATCCTCATCCGTGATGCCATTATCGAGTATCTCAGACCCAGGGAAAGCATCACTCCGTACACAGATCAGCGCATCCGTAATTGATCGAAAATGAATCGAAAAGCATTCCTTAAAAACTCTGCCATCCTGGGCGCCGGACTCGGCCTGGGGGGATTTTTTCCATTTGGCGAGGCCCTTGGCGCCGCACGGACCCGGATCACCATCCTGCATACCAATGACACGCACGCCCGCATTGAACCGTTTTCCGACTCGGCTCCGAATTATGCCGGAATGGGAGGTGTGGCCCGGCGCGCCACACTGATCAGGCGGCTCAGGGCGGAATACCCGGACAGCCTTCTGCTGGATGCGGGCGATGTTTTCCAGGGAACGCCCTATTTCAACAAGTACAACGGCGCCCTTGATTTCGAGGTAATGAGCAAGATGGGCTACGATGCTGTGACCATTGGAAACCACGAATTCGACAATGCAGTAAAGGGTTTTGAAGAGGTCATGCACAAGGCGCGCTTCCCGTTCGTCTCCACCAACTATGATTTCGGGACAACCAGAATGGGATTGCGGGTGCACAAGTTCCTCATCCGGCAGGTCGGCGGAATCAAGATTGGCATATTCGGACTTGGTGTTGCTTTCGAAAACCTGGTGCTCCCCCATCTGCATCGCGGGGTGACCTACCTGGATCCGGTGGAGGTGGCTGCCGACACCACGGCGCATCTCAAGGGATACCATCAATGCGACATGGTTATCTGCCTCTCCCACATCGGTTACCGCTACAATGACAACCGCGTCAGCGACCGCGTTGTGGCGCAGCAGGTGGATGGTATCGATCTTATTATTGGCGGGCACACCCACACTTTCATGCCGGAACCCGAGCTGTTTGAAAAACCGGACGGAAGCCGCACCTGGGTGTCACAGGTCGGATTTGCCGGAATTGTGCTCGGCCGGCTCGATTTCTACTTCGACAGGGGAAAACGGATTGCCGCCGTTCGGAATCACAATTATCCCGTCACCGGCGACAATCCTGATTCCGTGTCCCTTGCCCATTTGCCGGCTACGACAATGGATTTGGTCTCCGGCTGACCAACCTGGCCAGCGGTTGGCAAACTCAAGTAAATCTACATGAAATGAACATGACAACCTCCGGCTGACACACAGGAGGATGATTAAAATCTGTCATGTGAATTCATTCTGACCATATAAATCGAAATTGATTTAAACACATGAAAAAAACACCGATGGGCGACGGAGGACCGGAATGCTCCCGCATTGTTGCCGGCTTCTGGCGGCTTAAACACTGGAACATGACCGGAAGTGGGCTGCTGGATTTCGTGCAGGCATGCCTCGACATGGGGGTGACCACGCTCGACCATGCCGATATTTATGGTGATTACACCTGCGAACGGATATTCGGAGAAGCGGTATCCGGCGGCCAGTCCCGGATTCCGGATTCGCTGCGCAGCCGGATGCAGATCGTCACCAAATGCGGCATCCGCCTGCAGCATTCGCAGACGCGCCCCGGCGTTGATCACCAGTTTTATAACACGGATATGGATTATGTCATCAGCGCGGCGGAAGCATCCCTGGAAAACCTGCGCACCGATTATATCGATGTGCTGCTCATTCACCGTTCCGATGTGCTGATGAACGCAGATGAAACCGCCAGGGCATTTGAGAAGCTGCGCCAGGACGGGAAGGTACGGCACTTCGGTGTATCCAACTTCACACCGTCGCAGCTTTCCCTGCTCCAGAGCCGGCTCCCGTTTTCACTGGTGGCCAACCAGGTGGAGTGCTCCGTGATGCACATCGATCCGCTTCACGACGGGACACTGGATCAGTGCCAGGAGCTGCGCATCGCTCCCATGGCATGGTCGCCGCTCGCCGGAGGCCGCCTCTTTACGGAGCACTCGGAGCAAGCCCAACGGCTGCGCCAGGTCCTTGTGCAAATCGGTGAGGAGACAGGCGGCTATACGGCGGACCAGGCAGCCATTGCCTGGCTGCTGCACCATCCATCCGGCATCTTTCCCGTGACAGGTACCGGAAAGGCGGAACGCATCCGGTCAGCTGCCAATGCTCTCGCCATCTCCCTGTCACGGGAGCAGTGGTACCGGATCTGGAGTGCATCCACCGGAACCGGAGTGCCCT
>SKNT01000076.1 GCA_007120385.1 Balneolales bacterium | reverse complement strand
TGCCGCGCCGGGCCGGTCTCAGACCCTCGCCCGGTGCCCGGTACAGGCAGACAAAAGTCACGGCCGGTACCCAGAAAAGCAGCATTTGCGCCAGTTGGAAACCCAGTCCATCCTCAAATCCTCCAACATTTTGGGCGGCGCGGTACCAATACAGAACGGAGAGAAGGAACGCACCGGCGCCCGGGAGGATGAGATTGCGGCTGAGAGCGGGCAGGTCAGGCCGGAAGGACGGCCCGGTATGACCGGCTGGATCGGTTGGCTCAGCTGGATCGGGCGGCTCAGCTGGATCGGGCGGATGGTCCCCGCCGGGAACACTGCGGGTCCGTATCAGGAGCAGGCCGGAAAGCGCAACGAGCACGGCCGCTGCCAGCAGGATGCCCAGGATGGATTCACGCAGGTCCCGGGGATCCGCCATCAGTATTCCGATGACAGCGCTTCCGAACAGCAGGAACGTCCAGATTCGTGTTACCAGGCCGGAAACCCGGCGTTTGTTGGTTTGATCTGTCACGGGAGTCTATCCCAAGTGTTTAAAAACTTTGGATTCATAAGGTCACGTATAATGCCCATGACGACTACTATCATGCTCCTGTGTGTCTTGGCTGATGTCCGGTCATGGACATTTTATTTTTATCATTTTTATACGGCATTGCGGGACTTCGCCGGCGGCCACATCCACCGCGCACCAGTGAATTACATCCGGTGAGAGAAATCAAAGCAAAATTGCGGTTGTTATCCGGTTACAATGAACCACTGGCCTTCGCGGCGGGTCCAGTCGGAGGCGGCATCCATGAACTTGGGTGTAAGGATGAGCAGCACCATCATCACGGCGCTGAACAGGAAGGTCTGGATGATCAGAAAGCTGACCAGCAGGAACCCGGTCACGGCTACGGCCATCAGGAGCAGATAGCGGATCAGTCCGGCCACCACGCCCGCCCTGGCGATGCTCTCCCAGAGACTCAGTATGACCGTGAGCCCCATGAGCACCATCATGATGCTCAGATACCAGACGGCGAATTCGTGTCCGGCCGGCCAGAGCAGAGGCGTTTCCAGGAAGTTGTAGATCTGCGGCGCGGTGAAGGGGTACATCACGCCGACAATGAAGCCAATAATCAGGAACAGCAGCACAGGCCAGGCAACGCCGGGGGAGTTGTCACTGTCGGCCAGGCGCAGCAGCCTGTAGTCAATGGCGGGATAGAAGATCAGGAACAGCAGGATGAGCAGCAGCGCGGTGAGGGTGAGGATCTGGCTGGTGCGCGTGAACAGGTTCACGTGCTGGCGAAGATACGTGATAGGGGATGGATGGGAAAGGTCCACGACCATCAGATCGTCCAGTGCCACATAGCCGGTACGGCCATCGCCGAGGTCTATCTCGATAGATTCGTAGGGGTAGTAGAGTCCGGTGACCCAGTGGCCCACCGCTGTGCGGCGCAGCACGTTGATAAGGGTGCGGTCTGCCGGGATTTCCGTGAACCCGCGGTTTGTGTCGACGGCCCGCAGCACACGTCCGGAGTAGATGGTGTCGCCGGGGGCCACCGTTCCGATGATGGGGCTGTCGTGGGTCCAGCTGTCCCGGACAACGGTCTCCGGACGCTTGGGGATGAACGCGGTGTGGTCGCGGCCGAAGTGCTCGAAAGCCGGAGTGCGGGCATCGCGGATGAGGCGGATCTCCTCATCGGAGAGCACCCTGTTGTAGACGCGAACGTCATCCATCAGACCCCGGAAACTGATACGCTGGTCCCAGGGGCAGTGTCCGAGCGTCAGGTCGGTGCGTCCCGTTGTGATTCCCGTGGCAGCGCTTCCGCTTACAGTCAGTTTTTCCCCGCCGGCGTGTATGGCGGCGGTCTGGCTGGATTCGCTGAAGGTGACAGCGACGAAGACCCAGTTGTCCATATCGACCGGCAGGGCTTCGGTCTCCTCGTTGCCAAGGAAGAGGGTGAATGCGGTCTGCCTGGTGTCAGGACCCTCGAGGATGCGCAGGGCCCGGCCGGCGCGGTTGTCCAGGTTGGAGAAGACGCTCATGCGCGGGATGGTGCGTGCGGGCTGGGCGTGCCGCTTGATCCATGCAGTGAAGGTCATCTCGGGCATGCGTCCCGGTGTGATGTTCAGCGGAGCTGTGAGCCGGCTGGATGCGGACTGGAAAAGGGCCGAGCCGCGACGCTCGAAAGTGAAGGCATCGCGACCGCGCCAGACCTCTTCGGGTTTTGCGTGGTTGCCGTTGCCGCTGACGTCTTTCCAGCTTCCGTCAAAATCGAACCGGGCGGTAAGTCCGGGCGTCACTCCGTCCAGCATACCGTTCGGGTTTCCAAAGACCCCGGCGTCACTCCCCAATATTGGCGCTCCAAAAACCAGCAGGAGCGTGCATACGTACCATTTGATCATAGTTTTATGTATTCTCTTAATCCTGAAAAGCATGTTCGGGCAACCAGTTTAACCAGCCATTCGGCATGTCCGGCAGGAAGGCCACAACGTTTCAATGAACCACATCAGGGGCAATGTATGTAAAAAAAGGAAATAAAATCTATCGAAAATAAAGCTGTGTCATTACCTTGAAGTGCGATCGGAAGTTGCGGTACGCATTTTTTCAGCAATATCACATTCATAGGAGTACTCATGACACTGCTGACCTGGGCGGGAATCATACTTTGTCTGTCGCAATCGGCCACACTGTCGGGCCTGAACCTGGGACTGTTCTCCATCGGGAAGCTGGAGCTGGAGGTGGAGGCCAAAAAAGGAAACCCCCGCGCAACTCGGGTGCTGGGATTGCGGAAAAACGCCAATTTCGCCCTGGTGACCATCCTGTGGGGCAACGTGGCGGTGAACGTGCTGCTTGCGCTGCTCTCCGGATCGGTGATGACCGGGGTGATCGCCTTTCTGTTTTCGACGGTCGTGATCACCATTTTCGCCGAGATCATCCCGCAATCCTACTTTTCGCGGAACGCCCTCAAGATGGCATCGCTGCTGGCGCCGGTGCTGCGTTTCTACCAGTTCCTACTGTATCCGGTGGCAAGACCGACGGCCTGGGTGCTGGACCGCTGGCTGGGCGGAGAGGAGATTCGCTTCTTCCGGGAGCGGGACTTTCGCCAGGTCATTCGAATGCACATGGAGGCATCGGACAGTGAAATTGCCCGGGTGGAAGGGCAGGGCGCCATCAATTTCCTGGAGCTCGACGATGTGCCGATGGACGATGAGGGCGAGCCGGTGGATCCGGAAAGCGTTGTGGAGCTGCCGTTTGAGTCGGGAAGGCCTGTTTTTCCGAAAATCGACCCGCATCCGGGCGATCCCTTCCTTGTGGATGTGAACAGATCAGGCAAGAGTTGGGTGGTGCTTGTGGACCCGGACCGGGAGCCGCAGCTGGTGCTGAGGGCGGAGGACTTCATCCGCGAAGCGCTGTTTTCGCCGTACCGGTTCCGGCCGCTGCGCCACTGCCACAGGCCGATCATCGTGCGCGATGAAAAGAAAAAGCTGGGAGAGTTGATCACGCGTTACCGGGTGCGTTCGGGCGACCCCACCGAGGACATCGTGGAGGACGACATCATCCTGCTTTGGGGGGATGAGCCCCGTGTGGTCACCGGAACCGACATTCTGGGGCGTTTGTTGCGGGGCATTGCACAAAAACCGGCATGATTTCGTGAAAGTCAT
>SKNT01000114.1 GCA_007120385.1 Balneolales bacterium | reverse complement strand
CGCGCCACCGGCAAACCGGGGGTCATCCTGGCCACCTCGGGTCCCGGCGCGACCAACACCGTCACCGGCATCACCACGGCCATGATGGACTCCATCCCCATGGTGGTGCTGACCGGACAGGTACCGTCCACACTCATCGGAAACGACGCCTTCCAGGAAGCCGATATCATCGGCATGACCCGACCGGTCACCAAACACAGTTTCCTTGTCAAGAAAGTGGAGGATCTGGCCGACGCCATCCGCGACGCCTTTTACATCGCCACTTCGGGCCGTCCCGGACCGGTACTCATCGACCTTCCGAAGGACATGCTTTTTGCCAAGGCCGACTATGTCCGGCGAGCGCCGCAAGCCTCTCTCAGAGGATATCAGCCGCAGCAAAAAGGCGATCCGGAACAGATTCGCAAGGCCGCCGAACTGATCAACGTGGCCAGCCGGCCGCTGCTCTACGTCGGCGGCGGTGCCGTGATGGGCGACGCCTGCAAGGAGGTCATCGAAATAGCCCGCAAGTGCCGCATCCCCGTCACCACCACGCTCATGGGACTGGGCGCCTTCCCCGAAAGCGACCCGCTCTCTGTCGGAATGCTCGGCATGCACGGCACCTGGTACGCCAACATGGCCATCCAGAAATGCGATGTCCTGATCGCCGTCGGTGCCCGCTTCGACGACCGCGTCACCGGCCGTGTCAGCGACTTCTCGCCCCTTTCTCGCAAAATCCACATCGACATCGACCCCTCCTGCATCAACAAGAACGTAACGGTGGAAGTGCCGGTCGTTGGTCACGTGAAGCAGGTTCTCACCGAGCTGAGCAGGCAGGTTGGTCCGGTGGATACGGCCGACTGGCTCGGCACCATCGACCAGTGGCGCCGGGAGCACCCGCTGCGCTACGAACCGCGTGACAATGAAATCGCTCCCCAGTTCATGATCCAGGAGATCTCACGAGTCACAAAAGGCGAGGCCATCATCACCACCGATGTGGGACAGCATCAGATGTGGGCGGCGCAGTACTACCAGTACAACCATCCAAAGTCATGGATCTCTTCCGGCGGTCTCGGAACCATGGGCTTCGGCTTCCCGGCTGCCATTGGCGCCGCCGTGGCCCGACCCGACCGCGACGTCTGGTGCATCGCTGGCGATGGCGGGTTCCAGATGACCTCCATGGAACTTACCACCGCCGTGGCCTATAACATTCCGGTCAAGATCGCCATCATGAACAACGGCTATCTTGGCATGGTGCGCCAGTGGCAGGAGATGTTCTACGGCGGACGCTATTCCCACTCCTTCCTGGAGGAAAGCAATCCCGATTTCGTGAAGATGGCAGAAGCCTATGGCGCGGTCGGGCTGCGTGCCGATACCGTGGATGAGCTCCGCGATGTGCTGGAACAGGCCCACGCCATCAAAGACCGTCCCGTCATCATGGATATCCGGGTAAGCAAGGAAGAATGCGTCTATCCGATGATTCCGCCGGGAGCCGCCGTTGACGAGCAGATTGACTCGCCCATTCCCGTGAAACCCGTGAAATAGCCATGACAAAGCCAATGCGGTTGCCTCAAAGCCAAACGCATCCACACAAAACCCCAACCCTCACCAGAACACGGTCAACCCAGAAGATGACAGCAGCAGCCAAAAAAGAACGAAAGCACACTATCTCGATGAAGGTCAATCACAACTTCAACGCCCTGGCCCGCATCGCCGGCCTGTTCACCGGGCGCGGGTTCAACATTGACAGTATCAGCATAGGTGAAGCCGAAGAACCCACCATGGCCAGCTGCACCATCACCACCCACGGCGACGAGCGCATCATCGACCAGATCATCCTTCAGCTGGACAAACTGGTGGATGTGGTCAGCGTTGAGGACCTCACGTTCCTCCCCCACGTGGAGCGCGAGCTGGCCCTGATCAAGGTCGAGTCCACCAAGGAGAAGCAGACCGAGATCATCCAGGTGGCCAACGTGTTCCGCGCCAAGGTCATCGATATCAGCCCCGAAAGCCTGACCATCGAAATCACCGGGCGCAAGGACAAGGTGGATGCGGCTATCGGCATGTTCGAGCCGTTCGGGATCCGGCAGGTCGCGCGCACCGGTTCGGTGGCCATGAAACGCGAATACCAGCCCAGGGATTGACCTCCGGCAACCATTTTTCAACCACTAATCACACAACCATAACTTCAACACTTGAATCAACAGATGAAATTATTTTATGACAACGATGCCGACCTCTCCGTCCTGAAGGATAAAACCGTGGCCGTGCTGGGCTATGGCAGCCAGGGACATGCCCACGCGCTGAATCTCCACGAAAGCGGGGTGTCGGTCATTGTCGGTCTGCGCAGCGACAGCCGTTCGCGTGAAAAAGCACAAAAAGACGGCCTTACCGTCTATGAAACCGCCGAAGCAGCCAGCAAGGCCGATATTGTGATGGTGCTTCTTCCCGATGAAAAACAGAAAGATGTCTACGAGAAAGATATTCTTCCGAATCTGAAACCGGGCAATGCCCTGGCTTTTGCCCACGGGTTCAACATCCATTTCAACCAGATTGCCCCGCCAGAGAATATCGGCGTGTTCATGGTGGCCCCGAAAGGGCCGGGACATCTGGTCCGGCGCGTCTATACACAGGGGGCCGGCGTGCCGTGCCTGTTCGCCATCCACCAGGATCCTGATGGAAACCTGCGCGATGTGGCCCTGGCCTATGCCAAGGGTGTTGGCGGGACCCGTGCCGGTGTCATTGAAACGACTTTTGAAGAAGAGACCGAGTCTGACCTGTTCGGTGAGCAGGCCGTTTTGTGCGGCGGCATGACCGAGCTGGTCAATACCGGTTTTGAAGTTCTTGTGAATGCGGGATACAAGCCCGAAATCGCCTATTTCGAGTGTCTGCACGAGCTCAAGCTGATTGTGGACCTGATGTATGAGGGCGGCATTGCGGGCATGTACTACTCGGTGAGTGACACGGCGGAGTACGGCGGCATGGTCTCGGGACCCAAGGTCGTCAATTCCGACACCCGCAAGCGCATGGAAGAGATTCTGGAAAACATTCAGAACGGGAATTTTGCCCGTGACTGGATTCTGGAAAACAAGGCAGGACGGGCCTCGCATGAGGCCTTGAGACGGAAACACAGCCGTCTCCCCATTGAACAGATCGGTGGTGAACTGCGCAACATGATGAGCTGGATAAAAAAGGACTGAAAGATCCATGGAAAAACGATCGATAGACCTGTTTGACACCACGTTACGGGACGGAACCCAGGGCGAAGGCATATCCCTGTCATCGGATGACAAGCTGCGGATTGCCAAACGGCTGGACCAGGCCGGCATCGACTATATCGAGGGCGGATGGCCCGGATCCAACCCGAAGGACATGGCGTTCTTCGAGCTGGCCCGGTCGCACCGCTTCGTGCATGCCCGTCTGGTAGCGTTCGGCAGTACCATGCGGTACGGCAACACGCCCGAAACCGACCCCAACATCCAGGCGCTGGTCGAAGCCGGGACCCCCGCGGTCTCCATTTTCGGCAAAACCTGGCTGTTTCACGTGCATCAGGCACTGGGTATCACCGATCGTGACAACCTGGATCTGATCCGGCAGTCAGTTGCCTACATGGCAGCGCATGACAAGGAGGTAATCTACGATGCAGAGCACTTCTTTGACGGATACAAGGACAATCCGGAATATGCGCTGCGGACCCTGG
>SKNT01000196.1 GCA_007120385.1 Balneolales bacterium | reverse complement strand
CGCTCAATAATTACGGTCTGGGTGTTCTGGCCCTGGGTTTCTGTGACCGACATGTCGGCAAACACGGCATGGATCATGCCCGGCTTGAACCGGAACATACTGCCCCTTTCGCGGACACTGCGCAGGATTTTGTTGAAGGCTTCCGGGTTGAGGTCATTGAATATCCGGTTGGTGTTGATGTCAAACTCCTTGAATTCAATGAGGGTCCAGATCACGGCCTGGATTTCCTTGTAGGTTGCACCTTCGACGCTATTCATGTAATGCTGCCGGTGGTTCAGCAGGTAGTTCAGCTCATTCCAGTTCTTGTCTCCAAGTGTGGAATAGAGCGTGACACCGTCATAAAGCTCACCGCTGGTACCGATCGGTGCGCTCCAGTGGGCACACCAGCCAAGGTAGTCCCCGTCCAGAATATCCGCTTCACCGCCGATATTACCCAGATTCACATTGAAATAGGCTTTATTGTTGTTCCTTTCCACTTTCACTGATACATTTTCAGCACCGGGAATGATCGTGAAATTGGGTATTTTGTCAGCCGTATCCTCGAATGTCCCCACATTGGCATCCTGCACATCGCAGTTGGTAAGCACAAATGCTACCAGAAGCAGAGGAATGATTAGTTTGCAAGCACTCTTGTTGTTCATTTGATAGTCCTCTTATCGCTGTTTTTTTGATTGTTGACTGTAGTATGGTTACTTCAAAGCATTTTACTTCCAAAGCGTATTACATCTGAAGCAAATTTAATCATTGTCAAGCATCAATCCCGTTAGACTTTCTTAACATTTGCAGTCAGTTATCCTGAATTGCATCCAGCTTCTTAAAATCAGACCTTTTAAAGGTTTTATTATTTTTCTCGGGGGTTTCCATTCCTGTCAAACACGGAAATCAATGCCCCGAAAACTCCGGATAAGCTGAATTTGTCATGATTCCGGTGTATATTGCCAGGGTGAACATGGAAACACGAAATCATTCGATCACGTCCATGTCTTTTGCCCTTTACCTCGCAGCTTCACCGATTTAACTTCCAAATGAAGCGTGAATCCGGCCTGACCCTCTTCCTTGCCGGTGATGTGATGACCGGTAGAGGCATCGACCAGTGCCTGCAGAGGTCCGTTGACCCGGTTCTCTACGAATATTACGCAAAGAGTGCGGAGCAGTACGTCAACCTTGCCGAACGCCACTCCGGACCAGTCCCGCGTCCCCTTTCGTACCGGCAGCTCTGGGGCGATGCCCTTGAGGATCTTCAATGCCGCCGGCCGAATCTGCGCATCATCAACCTGGAAACCGCTCTCACCACCCATCCGGAGCCCTGGTCCGGCAAAAGCATCCACTACCGGATGCATCCCGGCAACGCCGAACTGCTGCGGACCGCCGGCATCAACCTGTGCGTGCTGGCCAACAACCACACCATGGACTGGGGACGCGAGGGGCTGGCCGAGACCCTCCGCACCTTGAAGAAACACAAAGTGGGTGCGGTCGGCGCCGGCCGGGGCATGCAAACCGCTGCCGCACCGGCCGTCATCCGGACCGGCAGCACCCGGTTGCTGGTCTTTGCCTACGCCACCCCATGCTCCGGCACGCCACCGTCGTGGAAACCGGGCAGATCTCAGCCCGGGGTGAATGTGCTGGACTCCCTGGATACATCCGGGATCGGCCGGGTGATCGACGACGTACACTCCCGTCGAAGACCGGGCGATCGCGTCATCATCTCCATGCACTGGGGGGGCAACTGGGGCTACGACATCCCCTCCGCCCAGCGCACTTTCGCTCACAGCCTGATGGATGCGGGAGTCGCCGATATCATTTACGGCCACTCATCCCACCACCCAAAAAGGATCGAGATCTACCGTAAACGGCTCATTTTGTACGGCTGCGGCGATCTTATCAACGACTACGAGGGCATCGGCGGACAGGAGGCCTACCGTGACGACTTTTGCATCATGTATTTTCCACGGATCCAGCCAGACGGGACCCTGCATTCACTTGAAGTCACCCCCATGAAAATTCACCGTTTCTCGTTATGTTACCCATCCGCGAAGGAAGTCGAAGCACTGGCCGAAAGGTGGAATCATGATGATCATTTACATCCATGGGTTCAATTCGGGATTCCATCCCGGTGGATACAAGATCGCATCCCTTCAAAAGATCGCGACCGTGACCGGCGTTTCCTACGACTCGTTTTCGATGCATGACGAGGTGTTTCGGGTCCTCGGCGATCAACTGGGTGACTTGCTTGACCCGTTCCAGCCACTTCATGGCCAGACAGGCCTCCCAAAAGTTGCCCTGGCCGGCACCTCGCTCGGTGGCTATTGGGCGGCCCGGTTCGGACGGGAATTCGGGATTCCCGCCGTGCTGATCAACCCCACCATCCACCCGCACCGCAGCCTGCAGCGTTATGTCGGGCACAAACTGCTCAATTTCGTCACGCGCGACAGGAACATCCTGCGCAAAGAGGTGCCCGCATCGTACGGTGACATCGAACGTGAAGGCGACTTCCTCATCCTCCTGGACAAGGGCGATGAGGTGCTGCATTACCGCGAGGCAGAGCAGTGGTTTGCCAGTGGAACCGCAGCATCCACAACGGCCCCGGCCGCAGATCACAAGTGCAAAATTGCCACCTTCGAGGGCGGATCGCACCGTTTCGACCACATGGACGAATCGCACCCGGAAATTTTGGAATTTCTGAAACACCAACCTCTGTCACCATGCTCAAAACCCTGATGCTTCTCATCATCCTGGCAGGATTAATCTCAACACTCGCAGTTTCTTCCGGATCATCATCCACATACGGGAAAAACGGGCTTTTTTCAATGGATAATCTGACGGCCTGGTGCATAATACCCTATGACAGTAAAAACCGAAGTCCTCTTGAACGGGCCCGGATGCTGCGTGAACTTGGGTTCCGAAAAATGGCCTACGACTGGCGCGATCAGCATCTTCCGCACTTTCCGGAAGAGATCCGGGTCCTCAGGGACCATGGCATTGAGCTCGCGGCGGTCTGGCTCTGGATCGACGAAATCGATGGTGATGGTCTGCAGGCCGACCAGGAGTTCATATTCAATGCTCTGGAGGATGCAGGGGTTGGCACCAGTATATGGGTCGGTTTTCATGAGAACGTCCATGCGGGGCTCCCCGACGACCAGAAAGTGATCCGGGTTGCGGGAATCGTGGACCGGCTTCAGGAAAGGGCCCGGAAATCAGGCAGCAGGGTGGCTTTGTACAATCACGGTGGCTGGGTTGGAATCCCAGAAAACCAGGTGCGCATCATCCGCGCATCCCGCTTCAACGATATCGGCATTGTTTTCAATTTCCATCACGGCCATGACCAGATCGACCGTTTTGCCGATGCGCTGCAGGTCATGAAACCCTGGCTGGAAACAGTCAACCTGAACGGCATGAAAAAGGATGGATCACACATTGTGGATATTGGCAAAGGCAATCACGAACGTGACATGATCCAAACCCTTTTGGATTCGGGCTTCTCGGGTAATATCGGTATCATTGGTCATACTACAGGTGAGGATGTCCGCGAGGTGCTGTCCCGCAACCTGAACGGGCTTGATCAGATCCTGACGGACCTGCAGGAAAATTGATGTAAACAAATGAACCAATTCCGCAAATGGATCCTGCGCCTGATGCCGGTTCTGGCGGTGCTGATGGTGGCCGGACTGATCCTGTCGCG
>SKNT01000171.1 GCA_007120385.1 Balneolales bacterium | reverse complement strand
GTCAAGCCGGACGCCCGGGAACTCCGCACGTAAAGTCGGGCGTCGGGATTTTCTGAACAATGCTCGAAAAGGATCGCCCTTTCACGGTTGGAGGCCGTTTTTTGTTTTTAGAATGCGAGAGGCAGCTCGAGTTGATTGTTCGAAACCAGCGACCAGGCCTCCATCCCGCGGGCGCGCAGGTCGCGGGCGAACTCCTCGGCGTAGCCGTGCAGGGTATAAACGATTCGGGGAGACACCTGTCCCACGTACCGGAAAAGGTCTTCGTAATCGGCGTGATCGGAGAGGGGAAACACCGCGTCGCATTTGAAGCGATAACGGGCGGACGGGTCCAGGCCCCATCCGGTGATGGCGGCCCTGCGAACGTTCTTTACTTGTGGCAGTGCCTTGGCAGCAGTGGAGGAGGGAGGCGTAATGACAACCTTGCCTTCGAACGGCGCTTCGCCGAATGTTGAGAAGTCGGGAAAGTCGATTCCGTAATCCCGGTAGACTTTCACCACGCGTGCGATGGTTTCATGTACCACAATCGGCAATCCCGTATTTTTCAGCGCCACGAGGACTTCCTGTGCTTTTCCCAGAGAGTAGGCCATCAGAACCGGTGCCGCGCCGTTGGAGAGGGAATCGCGGCAAAAAGCGATAATGGCTTCGGTCACTTCCTTACTTGGAGGGAAGCGGTAACGCGGCAACCCGTAAGTCGTTTCCATGATCAGCACCTCGGCGGACCGGATGGCCGGGGGTTCACAGGACAGGCCTGGACGAAGTTTGAAATCACCGGTGTACACCAGGCGCCCGGAGGCCGTGGTGACCAGGATCTGGGCCGAACCCAGTACATGGCCGGCGGGAAAGAGTTCGATACGCCCTCCCGGAAATTCCCTCTCCACTCCAAAGGGCACGGCGGTTTCTTGGGCTTGTTTCACGCCTCTTGCCTTCATAAGGGCAAGGGTTGCCGGAGTCGCGACGGCTCGCTCGTGCCGGACGGCGTGGTCCGCATGCGCGTGGGAGACAAAGGCCAGCGGCGCACGCCGTCGAGGATCCAGCCGGAGATTCAACTCCGGCAGAAAGATCCCGTTGCGGTATTCAAATGGAAACAGAGCGCGCCCCATGCCGGACTTCAGCATGGAGGGTTGATTGCGGACGCGGCAATTCCCAAGCGCGGTCTCCCGACCTTTTTGCCGGATTTTCCAATCAGGCTGGTCAGGGGTCGGACGACTTTTCCAAACCGCTGTCGTCGCGCGGCTCAAGAAGGTCCTCCAGTGTTTCCGGCAGCGTGTCGTGGATGCGGTCCGGGAACCGCAGGGAGACTGTTTGTGAAATACGCGTCCAGGGAAAAGTTGGGTCGTCGCTTCGGTAGACTACGAAAACCGGACCCGCTTTCCCATCGGCCTTGTGGCTGCCATCGCCGTTTGCCGAATCGTTTTCGGGCTCGGGGAGTTGCACGATATTTCCGTCCTGGTCGAATATGATGGAAGCCTCTACGCGTGGGGGAGCGGTTTTGGCGGGTTCCGATTCGGGGGGAGGATTGACGGTTTGGGCCGGGCGGCGTCCGATTCGCAGGGTGTGGGTTTTACCGTCGAACCGGCGCAGGGTCACTTCCCGGGCGTACTCGCGCGCCGCTTCGGCGTCAGGGTCGGCCACGTCTCGCGCTTCCTTGAAGCGCGCGTTTAGCAGGGTGCCGAGGAGGCGGTTCAGTTCGGAGGTGTTGACTTCGCGGCGGCTGTTTCCGTCTTCGTCCGCGACTTGAAATGTTCCGCCGGGAGTCTTCCGTTCCAGGACCAGTGGAGCGTCCCGTCCGGGAAGGTCGAGGGCGACCGAGGAAATCTCCTGACTGGTAAAATCCAGCGGCCGTTTCTCGATCCAGTTGCCGGTACGCGTGTCCGGGTTAACGGCGTTATCGGTCAGATAAAGGGAGTCGTCTCCCGCGAACCGGAAAAAAGTGCCTCCGGACGGACCGCGTTCGCCCAGTTCCGCGTCCCAGAGCGTGTTGCCGGAGTGGTCGCGCAGGACCAGGCGGTGACGGCCGAGCTCCATCCGCGCGAGGCGTTCCGGATTGGAGGTGACCTGTTGTTTGATTCCGGCATCGAGCAGGGAGTGGGTAAAGCGGCGGAGTTTTTCGAAATCCGCCGGCATCCCGTGACTTTCCGGCAGGATCCAGTGCCCGGTGTCGGTTTTTTCGAGGATCACCCTATTGTTGTCAGCGCCGGTCAATTCGAGTTTCCGGGTCCGCTCGAGAATTTCGGGCTCCAGGAAAAAGCCGCCGCCAGGGCCCACGGAATCGCTCGCTTGGCGCGTGTCAGCGGAAACCCAATAAAAAAGGCCCGGCCCGGAGCCGAGCAGGATGACTGGGATTAGCAAAGTTTTCAGTTTCATGGGTTGTGTGGATTCTGGACGTTGTGTGCGGGTGATGAAGAAGATCGGGATGCCAAGGCCGGTGAAGAGCGGCATGGCGATAAGATTGAACGATGTCAGGCCAGGTTTCAACCTTTCCGGGCCCTCGCGCGGGCTGCTGAGTCTCTTGCGGTGGTCCGCCCGCCCGCCTGCTTCCTGGCTTGGCTTGCGGCGGCGGTTTTGTAGGATCGGTCGAATGACGATGTGGCGTGAAACCTATCCGGGGAGTTTACTCCGGGGAATTTAAGAACCGAACGCATGGAGTGTGGCTTGCAGTTTCATAGATACCGGCGGCGGTTTCGCGCGACGCCGCGAAACGGGGCGGACCCGTGGCGGTTTCGAGAGGGCATACTGATCCGTCTGAACGCGCCGGATGGAAGGTGCGCCTATGGAGAGATTGCGCCGTTGCCTGCATTCGGGACCGAAGTCCTGCCGCACGCAGAGAGCTATTTGCTCGCGTTTGCCGGGCGAATTCGCCGGGAGGAGGTGGAGGCCACGCCTGAGGCGCTTCCGTGTTGCCGGTTCGCTTTGGAGTCGGCGTGGGACGATCTGGAATCCAGGAGCCGGTTCGGTGGGGGGGCGCCGGCTGAGAGCAGGGCGCTGCTGCCGGTAGCGGGCCTGTTGCCGGGGGGAAAGGATCCTGGAGTACACGTGGATCAATTGCTGGAGCAGGGGTATCGGACCTTGAAGTGGAAGGTCGGAGTGACGTCGTTCGAAGTGGAGCGGGATTGGTTTCGGGCCATGCGGGAACGTGTCCCCAAAGAAGTGGTTTGGCGTTTGGACGCCAATGGCGCGTTGGATGTCGATACTGTTGAACAATGGGCGAGGGAACTGGAAGAGGTTGCCGTGGAGTTCCTGGAGCAGCCTTTGCCGGTCAGGGAGGTCGATTCGCTGCTGGCCCTGGCAAAGGATCTCGCTTTGCCTTTGGCGCTGGATGAATCGGTCGGCACGGTGCGGCTGTTGCGGGAATGGCGGGATCGCGGCTGGCCCGGCTTCTTTGTGGTCAAGCCGGCGATCAGCGGTTCTCCATTTGCTCTGGAGCGATTCCTGATGCAGGCCGGGCCACGGGTGGTTTTTTCCTCCGCTCTGGAGACCGGTATCGGTCTGCGGCATGCCCTGGAGATCGTGTTTTCCTGCAACGAGGCCGGGCGAGCGGTGGGTTGGGGCACAGGGGCACTGTTCGGGGAGGATAAACTTTCACCGCGTTTCGGTGCCCGGCTATCCCACTCCACGATTGCCTCAATTGATCCGCAGGCTATATGGAATCAAGCAGCGGATGAACCTTGGGGAGCGATTGATTGAGTTTTTTCTTACAGGGGGCGTTGTCGGATTGGACCCGGCGCGTCACCTGGAAGAATAT
>SKNT01000029.1 GCA_007120385.1 Balneolales bacterium | reverse complement strand
CATTTCGTGGCCGGACCCTATGCCGGGTTCATTCTTAACGCCGAAACGGAAATGTCCTTCATGGGCGAAACCGAATCCGTAGACATCAGCGATGATGTCGAATCCATGGATTTTGGACTTATTTTCGGACTGGGCGCCGACCTGAACCTCATGGTCACCAAGATCAACGTTCAGGCCCGCTACTCGCTGGGACTTGCCGATGTCTTTGACGATGAGACTTCAAAAAACCGGGTTATCTCCCTGGTCGCCGGGTTCTCCTTCTGACCTCAACAAGCAAACATCCCCTCAACATGAAAATAACCGGCTTCACAACCGCACTTGCCATCCTGACCCTGCTGGCCCTGACCATTTCATGCAGCGGCGACATCGAATCCGATCGCACCACCGATACTGGCGAACGCTCCGGTGCACCCGAAATCCTGGTCCCGGCGGCCGTCAGCGATGACGGGGAGGCCGTGTTCGATGACAGCCGGCTCCTGGTACGCGATTACAGCAGCTACCTGAACGCGATTTCCATCATCGCCACGGTGTCCCGCGCGTCCGAATTCGGCAACGAGAATTACCGTCCCGAACTCTACCCGGAAAAGATGCGGGAACGCGCGGAGCAGTGGCTGTCCCTGGTACAACAGATCGACAGCCATTTCAACGAAGACGGACTCATATCCTCCCAACTCGAACAGGAAGCGGGTGTGTACGCACCTTCCGGCGAGGCCGACCTCTCCGTATATCCGCACCTGGTTTACGCCTACCACATCCACCATCGCAGCGGGCGCTTCGAAGAGGACGAGGTCCTTTACAACCGCCTGAACCGCGAGCCATCACACTTCCTGGTCACACCCGGACGCTTTCTGATGAACGAGCGTTTCAGCAACGGCGCGTTCTCCCACGCCGACGGATCCGTCGACCACAAAAGCATGAGCTACGGGCTGGGCGGCATCCACGCCAACGCCTACGCCTGGATTGTCTGGAAAAAACCCGGCGGACAGGATGACATGGGCGTGCTCACCGAGGCCGCACTGGCCCACCACATGGGCCACGCCCCGGCCGACATGGTGCAGATCTATCGCGATGCGGCCGTCCGGCTGGACGAGGCCTGGAACGCCTCCCGTTCCATCTACGATTTCGGCGACGGAACCACCTGGCGGCTGGATGCGCTCGGCGCCATGATCCGCGGTCAGAAAGCCATGTACGATTTCCTGTACATGTTCGGCGACGAGGACGATGCCGAAACCGCCCGCCGGATCTTCGACCGCACCGCGGCCATGCTCGATGCCGTCGCCCCGCTCGCCCGTCCCTGGGGCATGCCCGAAAAAATCGAATTCACGGAGAACGGGGTACGCGCCGCATCGGAAACCGTTAATGTCTACGACTGGTACCAGTTCCTGAACCATCTCGGGGGTGGATACGGCCTGGACCGCGAACGCGAGGGCATGCCCATGTACATCGACCGGTACCGAAGTGACCTGAAAGACCTTATCGGGGAGCTGTCGGACAACGCCCTGATCGGCGCGCTCGATTATCATGCGGATGGAGATGGCCGCCTGTTCACCGCGGTCAGCTACGAAGACGGTTCCGTCACGGATGACCGACTGACCGTATCCACCGCCGGCATGTTTGTCGTCACGGCAGCCAACATGTACCGCAAGGGGTCGGCTTTTGAGCGGGCCTCTGACTGGGACGATGTACCGGATGATGTGGCCCGGCGAAGCCTCGTCCTTCATGACCTTGCATTCGACCTGATGGAGCGAATAGAAGCGGCATTGCAATGACGGGCTGAAATCCGATTGGCCTGGAAGCCATCGGTTGCCTGTTTTGATTTTTGGTTATAATTCCGGTCTCACAACCGGTACTGGATGGAAAACAATGTGCCGAAGGCATACAGGCGTACGTTTGTCCATCCCACATCCCGCACGGGGACCCTGACGTACGGCTCCGCCCTGAGGCTCCAGCTACGGTTCAGGTCACGTTCGTATCCAACCGAGAACCCTGCATTGCTGAACCAGTGCCACGTTCCGGTCCGCTCCTGCCACCGGATCTCGGATCCGTTATCCTGATTATAGTTGCCGGTTTTGAATGTGTAGGCCTCATCAAGCATGATGTAGGTCAGCAGTCCGGCGGTTCCAAAAATACGGGACCTGTCAAATTCGAACAGCCGATAGTGGAGTGTGACCGGAATATCCAGTATGCGGCATTCCCCGCTCATATCCGCTATCTGTTGTCCCGGAAAACTTGCGGCAGTCAACGTATAGTCACTTCCGGCCGCCGAGTACCGCACCATCGAATAACCGGCCCCCGTTGCAACGTGCAACCGTGACGTGAGCCGGTATTCGAGGGAGAAACCGGCGCCATATCCAGGTTCATATGCATTGGCCGGCGATCCGGCTGCGCTGTAGATGGGTGAGAGTCGTATGCCGACGGCCAGCCGGGACGGAGCCGCAACTCTCCCGGACGGTTCGCCCGGGTAAGGCGCCGGGCCGCGTGCTGCAAGCTGTTGCGCATGCGGATCTGCCGGCGAGTACCCGGGGGCTCCGTGCACGGGGCGCACGGCAAGTCGGGTCAATGCCAATGCGTTCAAATTGCCGTATCCCGGCTGATCACCAATCCCCCTTGTGGATACGGTTGCCCGGGACGCATATGTGACTCCCGGAGCGGCAACCGGACCCGGAACCGGAACCCCGGCCAGGATTTCGTCCGGAGCCGGCACCGGACGGGGAGGTATGGCCGGTGTCTCGGCAGGATCGTCGGCGGGCGTTTCTCCCGGTCCGTCATGGACATGAAAGTCCGGGGCCGGCCGTTCCGGATCCGTCTCATCTTGACCGGGCGGGACGTAGGGCATGGGCTGGAATTCGGTTTCAGGCAATGGCGTTTGCTGCTGCGAATCGGCCATCTGCATCCGCAATTCATTGATCCTCGCACGGTTTTCGATGGTTGCCCAGGCCAGAAGCGAAATGATCAGCAGGGAAGCCGCCGCCACCCATGCCAATCTTCTGCGGTGGATACGCCGGACCGCAAGCAGATCAAGCCTGTGCTCCAGCATCAGCCAGTCTTCCTCCCGGTACGGGATGTGGTAGTCCTGTGCGTGTTTCCGGAAAAACTGCTCTACCGGGTCAGTGCTATTGTTTTTGTCGGACATGATCTGACCTGTATCAAAAAGTTTTGCTCAGGATGAGCTGCAGGTTTTTTTTCGCTTTGGCCAGGTTGGACTTTGAAGTTCCAACCGATATCCCAAGCTTGTCTGCAATCTCTTCGTGTGTGAATCCTTCAATGACATGGAGGTTGAAAACGGTGCGGTAAGCCGGACTCAGCTTCCGGATCATGTGTATGATCTCGTCATAGGATATGCCGCTGATTATGGTCTCATCTGCTGGGCTGCTGTCCATTATTTCCTGATTTATGACTTCCATTTGCAGTTTTTGCTGACGGTGATAATGGTCAATGGCCGTATTGACGATGATCTGGCGAAGCCAGGGTTTGAACGGCCGGTTTCTGTCATATTTTTGGATGCCCTGAAACACTTTGAGGAACGCGTCATTCAAAACTCCCACCGCATCCTCTCTTGTATCGGTGTACCTGAGGGCGATGCTCATGCCATAGGCATAAAACATCCGGTAGAGTTCCCTCTGGCTGTCACGCCGCATCTTGCGGCACCCATGTATGATTTTGCTCAGCAATGGTCTGCGGCCTGGTTGAAAACACGGTTTTTATTATAACATCTATGCTGTTGTTTATATTTTATTTAATATCATCTCCCAGAGAGAGTGGATACCT
>SKNT01000015.1 GCA_007120385.1 Balneolales bacterium | reverse complement strand
CCTGCATGCAGTTTGGAAGTGACAGGAGCAGGGGCGGTATTCTCCGTTTCCTCCCCGGATCCTTCCGCATGAAACTGCTGATGGTTTCGTCCATCTGCCTCCTCCCGATGGCTCTGCCTTTCATCCCTGTTCTGGTGGATTCCGGTCAACAGAAGAAATACGATCAGAACGGCGAATGATTGGCATATCCATATCCTGTTGGAGAAATATATCATGCGGCAAACCGGGTTTTCAAAGTATTCTGGACCATTTTTGCTGTGTTTAACGGATGGTTTCAAGGCGGATCATCTTACGAAACACGGGAAACGGGGTGTCCTGTCCGTCATCTCTGACTGCCCAGGTACTCCTCGAAGGATTGGCGCCCAAAGGCAGCGGAATCGATGAAATCGAGCAGTGACGCCATTCTTTCGACCGGTATGAATCCGGTCTGATGCGCCATGACCTTGCCTTTCTCATCCAAAAAAAGAAGAGTCGGGACGGCCGTTATGTTGTGTTGCTGTGCAAAGCGGCGGACCGTAAACTCCTCTCCGTTGAACACTACCGGTGTTTTGGAATCCACATCGATCATGACAGGGACATAGGATCCGTGCAGTTTCTGCAGCACCGCCGGGTCGGAAAACACCTCGCGCTCCAGCCGGCGGCAAATCCCGCACCATTCGGCTTCAACAAAGATCATGACCTTTTTATTCTCTGCGACGGCCATTTCCTGTGCAGGACCGAGATCCTGCCAGCCCGGTCCGCCCGGGTCCGAGCTCAGGACAGGGAACGGCAGCAGGAAACACATCCATGTCAGTGCCAGGAAAAGGGCGGGGAACTTGACCGACAGTGTTTTCGTGAACCGGACGGATGACGGGTCTGCAAAGCCCTTGCGGTTTTTACGGGTACCGTTTTTTTGCCCTTCTTGCTTTTTCAGTTCCATGTACAGTCCATTCTTTTTTTATTTTCTGCTGCGAAGGATTCTGGCGATCCATCGCATCGGGTTGCCTGCCGCTGGAACGGGCATCGGATAACATCCCGGCCCGGACCCATGCAGTTGTTAATGGGATGGTTCTTGCCGGACTTATCTTACCTCTCGGATACAAAAAAATTCAACCATGGTCACGTAAGAATTTCGTGCGCCGGTTCATCTTCCGGTTGAGGCGCCATGAAACCGTCACCACTGCCGGTTTCAGTCTCTGATGTCCCTCAACGGAACTTCTTTCCGCAAACATTCCATTTTTCCTACTTTACCGGCATGAACATCCCCGACTCATCACCGCCCTACCAATTGGTCGTCTTCGATTTTGACGGTACACTGGCCGATTCACTGAGCTGGCTGGCCGGCATCTTGCCGGAAACCGCCGCCCGTTTCCGGTTCAACCATGCAGGTCCAGAAAAATTTGACTACCTCCGATCGCTCGACACCCGGGAGCTGTTGCAGTACCTGAAAATACCCGTATGGAAAATTCCGATTGTTGCCCTGCATCTCCGCAAGCGCATGTCCTGTGAAACGGACAAAATCCCACTCTATCCGGGCATAAGGGAAATGCTGGAGGACCTTGCTTCCGGCAGGCTGACTCTGGCTCTGCTCAGTTCCAACTCCTGGAACAATGTTGCCCGGATACTGGGACCCCGCCTGTCTTCCTGCTTTGATTTCCACCACTGCGAGGTTCCGTACCTTGGGAAAACCCGCCAGTTCGGGAACTTACTGAAAAAGAGCGGCCATGATGCCCGGGACATCCTGTACATCGGTGATGAGACCCGCGACTTGGAAGCAGCCAGGGCACATTGCGTTCATTTCGGAGCGGTTACATGGGGCTTCAACCGTCCGAATGCCTTTCTGAAGCACAAACCGGAATACCTTTTCGAAGAGGCCCCCGACATAACCCGGCTGCTTTCCGACCATACCGGCCGCGCCCCGCTGGACATGCCCATCCACCGAAACTGACGGCAGGAACGCACCGGTTTGCCCACTGGCTTCTGGCCGTGCAATTCCGGATTCACTGTGAAAAGAGGTCTCTGTTGTGGATGCGCGCCCGTACCGGCAATGCCGGCTCCGCTTTACGGGCAGCGGATGGGAATATGACTGGAAACCTTGCCTTACGGTGCGTATTTTACCTTTGATGGGCGGCCTGTCTTCATTGCGCCGCCATGCATGATGCCGAAAACCGGGTTGGAGATGTACCGTTTTCCGGTTTGCTGTGCCGGCTTTATGTGCGTATCCGGTACTCTCTGATATTCCTTACAGCCGCAACGATACGAAAGAATACGGTTATGGGACATCAAAAAAACCTTTTCTGTGCCAGGCATTTGCTCATTGTCCCGATATTAATGATGGCGGCAGCATGCGACATCGGCAGCAGCGACCCGGACCCCGTCGAGTCCACCCCGCCTGACGGAGATGAGTGGCTCATACCGTTCGATGAGATCGTGGATGGCGGACCCGCACGGGACGGGGTTCCATCGGTCGACCAGCCCGAATTTGCGCCGGCCCGCAGCACCACCTACATACCTGATTACCGCAGGATCATCGGGGTGCACGTGAACGGTGAGATCCGGGCATATCCCCACCAGATCCTGGATTGGCACGAGATCGTTAACGATGAAATCGGCGGAGCAGCCATTGCCCTCGTCTATTGTCCCCTTACCGGCACGGGCGTGTGCTGGAACCGTACTATCGGCGGGGAAACCGTGGAGTTTGGTGTTTCGGGCCTCCTGTTCCGCAACAATCAGATTGCCTACGACCGCAATACCGAGAGCTACTGGCTGCAAATGCACCTTCGCAGCGTATTCGGCCCGCACCGCGGATATGAACTCGAGACCTGCCAGGTGGTAGAGACAACCTGGGCCACCTGGAAAGCCATGTATCCGGAATCCAGGGTCCTCACGACCAACACCGGCCACCGGAGGGATTACGATGGCTATGCCTACGGCGCCGATTTCGCCACCAACCATGACGACATCCTCTATCCGGTGAACAAAACCGATATCCGGCTGCGGAACAAGGACCGGGTCCACGGCATTCTGGGACCCCGCACACCGGATGACCGGCCGCTGGTCAGAATCTACGCGCTGAAACATTTCGGGGATGGCGTATCCGTGTTCCTGGACCGGATGGACACCGTCGACTACCTTGTTGTAGGCAGTTCGGATTACGATTTCGCAGCGGCTTTCCGCATGGATCCGGGCAGCGACCTCGACTTTCGCGGCATTCAGGCCGTGCAGGACGAGCTGCCGGTGGTGATGCAGGACGCAGACGGGAACAGATGGGATATTTTTGGAAGGGCGGTGGAGGGTCCCCGGGCCGGCGAGCGGCTCACCCCGGCTCGCGGCTATACGGGCTACTGGTATGCCTGGGTGGATGTGTTCCCCATACTGCACCTGCATCAGCGAAGGTGAACCGTGCCGGTTTCTCCGATTTTTTTTCACGGCCTTTTACATCGATATTTACTGTATCATTATTACGCCGTTTATCACTCCAAAGCCATTTTCATCATGAACCGAACATGACAACCTCCAGCTGGCACATAGGGGGCAAGTTCACGTCCTGTCATGTGAGTTCATTCTGCCCATATGAATCAATCATTATAAACAGATGAACCTATCGCCAATCAACAGCAGTGTCATCATCGAGCCGTTCCGGATCCGGTCCGTCGAGCCGATCCGCTTCACCACCATGGACGAGCGCGAAAACCTGCTTCAAAACGCATCCTGGAACCCTTTTCTTCTCAAAGCGACCGATGTGCTGATCGATCTTCTGACCGACAGCGGCACCGGCGCCATGTCGTCGCGGCAGTGG
>SKNT01000167.1 GCA_007120385.1 Balneolales bacterium | reverse complement strand
CGCGTTTCACCAGCAGCCGTCTCTTTTGGTACGGCAATATTCACAGTCCTTCTTCCTGTTGTTTATCATACAGTTATGACAGGGCTAAACTTAAGCAATTATCCTGACTGAAAAAAGAAGCAGGATGGATTGCCCGCATCCTGTTATTTTCCAGCTGCAAGCACCGGTGGGCGAAGCAGCAGTTGCTTCTTGCAAGATATATCTATATTTTTATATATGAATAAAAAGATAACATGTAACGGAAAAATTAACTATGGAAGATATTGCTGGAAAAACATTGGATGTGGTGATCATCGGAAGCGGTCCGGCCGGACTCACGGCGGCGCTGTATGCTGCCCGGGCGGACCTGAAGCCACTTGTGCTTGAGGGTCCCGAACCGGGGGGCCAGCTCACCACAACCACGGATGTGGAAAACTATCCGGGTTATCCCGAAGGGGTGCTCGGACCCAAAATGATGGATGATTTTCGCAAGCAGGCTACGCGTTTTGGCGCCGATTGCCGCTGGGGTACCGTCTCTGGCATTGATTTCGACAAGCGTCCCTACAAGATTACGATTGACGAGAAAACGGAGATCTTTGCCCGGGCGATCATCGTATCCACCGGAGCTTCCGCCAAATGGCTTGGCCTGGAGAGCGAGCAGCGTCTGCGCGGCTATGGCGTTTCGGCATGTGCCACCTGCGACGGGGCGTTCTTCCGGAACCAGCACGTGGTTATCATAGGCGGCGGCGATACTGCCATGGAAGAAGCGCAGTTCCTCACAAAATTTGCCAGTAAAGTGACCTTGCTTCACCGCCGGGAGGAGTTGCGGGCATCCAAGATCATGCAGAAGCGCACGCTGGAGAACCCCAAGGTTGAGGTGATGTGGAACACCGTGCTGGAGGAGGTACTCGGTGAAAAACTGGTGGAAGGCGTAAAGGTCAAAAATGTCAAGACAGGTGAAATCACCACGCTGGATGATGTGACTGGCGTGTTTCTTGCAATCGGCCACAAACCCAACACCGATCTGTTCAAGGGAGTGCTGGATATGGACGAAACAGGCTACATCCAGACCAAACCCAAGAGTACGTATACCAACGTGCCGGGTATTTTTGCCAGCGGTGACGCCCAGGACAAGGATTACCGTCAGGCGGTTACGGCAGCCGGAACCGGATGCATGGCAGCCATCGACGCCGAACGCTGGCTGGCCGAACAGGAAGCAGGCTGATCCGTTTTACCGGATCACCTCGAATCTGGCATCAACTTCATACGGGTCACGGCGGACATTCCGGCTTTGACGCCGCCTGGGGCTGGTTCCGCTTTCAGCGGTTCCCCTTCCGGGCTTGCGTCCGCCTGTGCCCCCATTTCCGCCTTCCTCTTCATCACGGAGATCATTGTCAAGCGGTCGTCCCCTTTTGCCGCGGCGCCGCCTGGACCCCGGGTTGTCACCATCCGGATATCGCTCAACAAGAATGCGAGCATCGTGCACGAAAAAGGCGAATGCGGCAATGCTTGATATTATGGGAGCAAGGGCAAAGGCGCCGCCAACACCGATCACTCCAAGGGTAAGCGGAACCTCAAGTAGTGTCTCACCACGGGCATTCTTAATGATCATCCTGCGGACATTGCCCTCTTCAAGGATTTCCCGCGCCTTGTCGACAAGATCCCTGCCGGAAGCCCGGAATTCTTCAAATACATCGTGTGCCATGGTGCCGCTCCTTTTAATTTGCGATTGTCATTGCATGCGACCACTGCTGCCTGTCCCTTGTTGTACGACATTTCTGCCAAATGGTTCCGCAGGGTGTGAAAGGTTGCCGTGGTTCGTCAGCCGTTTCCGGAAAAGCACAAACGGTCCCCCGGGTGTAAGGATTTGCTTCCATAGTTGTCTGTAACCAAAACAATGGAGGAGTCGATTCATGCTTGCAAAAGCCTACTGTGCTTCCACCTTTGGTGTGGACGCGCATCTGATTGATGTGGAGACGAATGCGGTGAACGGTCTGCCGCAGTATTATCTGGTTGGATTGCCGGACCGGGCCATCAGCGAGTCCCGCGACCGGATCGAGGCGGCTGTCAGAAACAGCGGTTTCGAAATGCCGCGGGGCAGGATCACGGTCAATCTGGCTCCGGCCAATCTGCCCAAGGAAGGCAGTTCTTTTGATCTGCCCATTGCGGTTGGACTGCTGGCCATGTCGGGGCAGATACGGACCGACAAACTGAATGACACGCTGATCCTGGGGGAGCTGGCCCTGGATGGCGCCTTGCGGGCGGTCAAGGGGGTGCTGCCCGTCACTGTGGAAGCCCGGAAGCGCAATATGAAGCAGGTTGTGGTTCCGGCGGCCAATGCCTGTGAGGCGGCCGTGGTTTCCGGTGTGGATGTGTTCGGCTTTTCGCATCTCAACGAGGTCACCGGCTGGCTGAACGGAACAAGTAAAACAGACCCTGTGCGGGTGGATGTGGAGGAACTCTTCCGCAAGGAACAGTTCCATACCGTGCTGGATTACAGCGATGTGCGGGGACAGGAAAATGTGAAGAGGGCAATGGAGGTGGCTGCTGCCGGAGGTCACAATCTCCTGATGGTCGGTCCGCCGGGGTCCGGCAAGACGATGATCGCCCGCCGACTGCCCTCCATCCTTCCGCCGCTTTCCCTTGAAGAAGCACTTGAAACAACACGCATCCACTCCGTAGCCGGCCTGCTGACGAACGGTTCTTCGCTTGTGGTCAGGCGGCCCTTTCGCTCTCCCCACCATTCCATTTCCGATGCAGCGCTGGTCGGGGGCGGCAGCATTCCGCGTCCGGGCGAGATTTCACTGGCGCACAACGGAGTCCTTTTTCTGGATGAACTGCCGGAATTCCGAAGAAGCGCTCTTGAAGTGCTGCGTCAGCCGCTGGAAGACGGCGGGTTGACTCTGGCGCGTGCCCGGTTCAGCGTGACCTATCCGTCGCGTTTCATGCTGGTGGCATCCATGAATCCCTCTCCGGGCGGCGACTGGTACGATCCGTCCAACCCGGATTCCGCAACACCCGGAGAAGTGCAGCGGTACATGGACAGGGTGAGCGGGCCATTGCTCGACAGGATTGACATCCACGTGGAGGTTCGCAAGGTCAATTATCAGGAGCTGGCGGCGGCTTCGTATTCAGAACCCTCGGAGGCTGTTCGTGAACGGGTTCTGAGAGCGCGGGAGCGTCAGAAAAAGCGATTTGAAAAGATGCCGCAGGTATTTACAAATGCCCATATGAATACCCGGATGGTAAGGCGGGTATGCGTCATTGACAGCCCGGGAGCAGCGCTTCTGAAAAAGGCCATGAGTGAACTCGGATTGTCAGCAAGGGCTTATGACCGGATCCTGAAGGTCGCGCGTACCATAGCCGATCTTGAAGATTGTGCGGATATCAGAGCGCATCATATTGCCGAAGCTGTACAGTACCGGTCGATGGACCGCCGAAGTCATTTTCGATGATGGCATGGACGGTTTGGAAAAATCTGATTTTGGATATCAGTACCAGGCAGGAGCCCCGGCGGATGGACACGGTGCACGATCGATGCTGCTACAAATCCCGTGGCTACAACAGCAGCATGGCATCACCGAAGGAATAGAAACGGTACTTCTGACGGATCGCATGTTCGTAAATTCGGTGCATCTCGTCAATTCCCGTGAATGCAGCGATCATCATGAGCAGCGTGCTTTTGGGCAAGTGGAAATTGGTGATAAGGGCATCAACTGCCCTGAACCGGTAGCCCGGCGTAATGAAAATGTCGGTTTCTCCCTCCATGGCCCGGAATCTCCTGAAACGAAAGGTATCCGATGGTTCCGTGCCCATTGGAGTGTGAACAGCGTGACGACCTTCTGCTGCGGATTCGAGCACCCGGGCACTCGTCGTGCCTACTGCGGTGATGTGCCGGGCACGGTTAAGTTGTTCAGCGGCTTCATCGGTAATACGAAACCACTCGGAGTGCATTTTGTGTTCATCAATGCGTTCCGATTTTACCGGGGCGAAAGTACCCAGACCAACATGCAGTGTCAGTTCAATGGTTTCAATGGATTTTTGAGACAGACTGGAGAACAGGCGCTCCGTGAAATGGAGACCGGCAGTAGGCGCAGCCTTGCTGCCCTCATCTCTGGCATACACGGTCTGGTACCGGTCTGCGAGGGTCTCGTCCGGACGAATATAGGGTGGAAACGGCGTACGTTTGAAGGGCTCGAAAACCGGATCATTCACCGGATAGTTGAAGCGCAGAATACGAAGGCCATCATCGGTGATATCCAGCACCTCTGCCTGGATCGGTCCGGCTGCCGAAGTGCCGGCAGCACCGGTTGCAAGTGTGTTTTCCGGGGTCTCCGCAACAGCCGGATTGTCCGGTTCTTCCGGGACTAGCGTCAGGCGGCGCCCTTTTCGAAACGCCCTGCCCGGACGGATCATCGCTTCCACGGTGTGTGGGTCAAGGACACGGGTGATAAAAACCTCCTTTTTCCCAAATACGAGTCGGGCTCTTTCCACCCGCGAATTGTTGATAACGAGAACGGATTTTTCGGGCAGATACTTAGGCAGATGAAGAAAGATGTCATCGGTTATGGATTTGTCCCTTTGGTTGTAGACAAGCAGCCGGGAGTGATCGCGGGGATCGGCGGGTTTCTGTGCGATCCGTGATTCCGGAAGCTCGTAGTCAAAATCAGAGAGAGAAAAAGTTCGGGGTGATGTCATAAAAAGAAGGACAATTCCTATATTTGTGATCCATTCCGGGCAGGCGCTGCGCATCAACAGAATGGCTATAACAGTATAAATCCATCCAAAAATAACCAAAAACTCATGATTCTACACTCGGTCTTCTTTTATCTCAAGGAGGAGTCGCCGGCAGAAACCGCCGATCTCATGAAAGAAGATATCCTCCAGAAACTGTCAGGAATCGCATCTGTCCGGGAGATTCTCGCCGGGCCGCCACAAGGTATCGACAGGAATGTGGTTGACAATGACTACGCCATGAGCCTGCATGCCAAATTTGATGATCTGGAGGGACTGCAGGCCTACCAGACGGATCCGGTCCATGTGGCATTTGTCGACAGGTTCAAGCCGTTTTTCGAGCGCATCAAAGTGTATGACACCCGAACTGGTTGAGTTGCCGGCTGAGTAGCCGTTTAAGCGGTTTCGGTCAGGCCTCCTTCGCCTTGTGTCCGGGGTCGTCCACGTCATCCACCAGGAAGACGAGTCCCGCTGCCAGAATCCAGGTGCAACCGCCCAGGATGAGCGCAAAGATCGCCTGTCCGTCAAAAATGGTGCCGACAATAAATCCAAGGATGGATGCGGCCAGTATCTGGGGCAGTACGATAAAGAAGTTGAAAATACCCATGTAGATACCCATTTTGTGGGATGGCAGCGAGCCTGCAAGGATGGCATATGGCAGGGAGAGGATGCTGGCCCAGGCCAGCCCCACACCTATCATGGCGACAAGGATCATCATCGGATTGGTGATGAAGTAGATCGAGATGAGACCAATGGCACCTGCCGTCAGGGCGATCGCATGGGTGGTTTTCCGGTTGGTGAATCCGGCCATGACCGGCAGCAGGAAAGCGACAAGAGCGGCGAACCCGTTGTAGATTCCGAAGGAGACGCCGACCCAGTCCGCCCCTTCGTTGTACTCTTTTTCAATCCTTCGCAGGGTCTGGCGGGTTTCTTCGGTCAGTTCTACGCGCCCTTCTTCAAGAAAGAAATTGACGACGCGCATGCTGGCGGTTACGTTGGATTGCCCGGCTTCGATTTGCGTCTGGTAGTTGTCAAGATCGCGCTGAACCCGGCCGAAGCGGTCGAACCAGTCTGCTTCCGTCCGGGTTTCAAGCAAGGAGCCGGCCTCCACAAGTTCGGAGACCTCTGCAGCATCCATCCGCATGTCATAAATGTGGCTGGTAACGGCGGACGTGGTGTATATCCACATGGCAAAAAGGGCGAACCAGGAGAAAAACTGGACCACGGCCAGTTGTTTCATGGTTTTGGGCATCAGGTAGAGATCGTCGAAGATGACCACGACACCATTGTGCATACTGCGTCGCTGCATGAATCCGGCAAGCGTAATAATGGCCCCGATGCCGGCAATACCAACGGTAAGTATGTAGAGCTCCTGTGCAAATCCCTGGTTGAAAACCAAATAGGAGAAGATTGCCCCAAGGATGATCAGTACGGGGCCATGGATCATCTTGGTACGTGCGCGTTCTTCATCCGACCGGTCCGGGGCCTCAATTTTTTCGTCAATGCCGTGCTCCTCCTTTTCGGCTTCTTCAAAGGCCTTGAGCTGTTCCGGACTGTATTCCCTGGTGCGGTAGATGGTCCACATCACGGCAAGAAAGAAAATGGCCCCGCCAAAATAGAATGAAAACTTGACGGAATCGGGGATCATGCCCTCGGGCGCAACGTTGGAAATACCGAACCAGTTGGTCATGATGTAGGGGAGGAAGGATCCGACAAATGCGGCAATCCCTATGAAAAACGACTGCATTGCAAAGCCCTTGGTGCGCTGCTCCGACGGGAGCATATCGCCGACGAAAGCCCGGAACGGCTCCATGGTGATGTTGATGGATGCGTCCAGTATCCAAAGCATGCCCGCCGCCATCCACAAGTAGGGGGAGTTGGGCATCACAATGAGGGCAAGGGATGCCAGTATGGCTCCCACAAGGAAGTACGGGCGCCGCCTTCCCATCCGGTTCCAGGTGTTGTCGCTCAGGTAGCCGACGATGGGCTGGACAATGAGGCCGGTCACTGGAGCAGCAATCCACAGGATCGGGATCTGGGAGACATCGGCTCCGAGCGTTTCGAATATCCGGCTTACGTTGGCGTTCTGAAGAGCAAATCCAAACTGAATTCCCAGAAATCCAAAACTCATGTTCCAGATCTGCCAGAAGGGTAGGCGGGGTTTTTTCATCGTTTTTTTCCAGGTTCGTATATTGCCTTTGCCAATGCAATTAGACCAATGTAAGGGCTTTCATTACGTGAGCGGGCAATGTAGCAAACTCCTGAGCGAAAATAAACAGGAGACACGGACGAATGTGATATTCGCCCGATACGCATATCACGGTAAGCTGTTTGTGCTGTCGGCCGTTGTCCGGAAACAGGTTGGAAGAGTCAGGACGGGATAACGGAGGCCTGTCGTTTCATCAGCCGGACTGCCGTGGTTGCGATGCCATCCGCATCCAACCCGAGTTCACGGTGGAGTTCTTTCTGGCTTCCGTGCTCCACGACGCGGTCTTCGACACCCATGATCTTCATGAGGGGGCGTTTTTCCCGTTCCATGTAATACTCTGCAACGGCGGAGCCGAACCCGCCCTGGAGCGCACCGTCCTCAATGGTTATCACATAATCGTACCTGCGTGCAACCAGGTCCAGCATATCGGTGTCCAGCGGCTTGGCAAAACGCATGTCATAGTGCCCGGTCGAAATTCCCTGAAGCATAAGCTTATCCCGGGCTTCGGCCACGTAATTGCCGATGGTCCCGTAACTGAGAATGGCGATATCCTCACCCTCGGCGATAACACGTCCTGTTCCGGGGGTGATGTACCGGTAGTCTTTGTCGATAATCATGCCGGTCACCTGACCGCGCGGGTATCGTATGGCAAAAGCGCCATCGTCGAAGCGGGACGCCGTGTACATCATGTTGCGCAGATCTCCTTCGTCCATGGGTGCGGCAACAACCATATTGGGCAGGCAGCGCATGTAGGCAATGTCATACAGGCCGTGGTGGGTCGGGCCGTCGGCACCTGCAACGCCGGCCCGGTCCATGCAGAAAACGATCGGGAGTTTCTGGATGGCTACATCGTGCACGATCTGGTCGTATCCACGCTGCAGGAAAGTGGAGTAGATGGCAACGAACGGCTTGATGCCCTGAGTGGCAAGTCCGGCGGCAAAGGTGACCGCATGCTGTTCGGCGATTCCGACATCAAACGCCCGATCGGGAAGCTCCTCCATCATCTTGAGCAGGCTGGTGCCGCTGGGCATGGCAGCCGTGATTCCCACCAGCTTTGAGTTTTTCCTGGCCAGATCGATCAGGGTCTGTGCAAACACATCCTGGTATTTCGCCAGGGGCTTGATGTCCGTTTTCATTGCAAGCGAGTTGCCGGTTAGCTTGTCGAAGGGGCTTCCGGACGCGTGCCACTTGACCTGGTCCCGCTCGGCCGGGGCAAATCCCTTGCCTTTCACGGTTACTACGTGAAGCAGTTTGGGACCGCTGACTTTTTTCAGGTCTCTGAGCTGGCGGGTGAGGTTCTTTACATTGTGCCCGTCAACGGGGCCGTAGTACTTGAATCCGAGCGAACGGAAGAGTGAGCCGGGGGTGAGGGCGCTGGTGAGCGCCGCTTCCAGCCGGGAGGCCATTTTCCGCATTCTGTCTCCGGCGCCGCGGAAATAGCCGAGCAGATCGTAGAGATCGTCCCGAACCTTGTTGAAGGTCTGCGACGTGGTGATGTCGGCGAGATACTCGTTGAGTGCGCCCACATTGGGATCGATGGACATGCGGTTGTCATTGAGGATCACCAGGATATCGCTGTTCTGGACGCCGGCATTATTCAGGCCCTCGAAGGCCAATCCGGCCGTCATGGCACCATCACCGATTACCGCCACTACCTGCTTGTCGCTTTTCAGTAGATCCCTTGCGACCGACATGCCGAGCCCGGCCGAGATGGACGTGCTGGAGTGTCCCACCCCGAAAGTGTCGTAAGGGCTTTCGGTTCGTTTGGGAAAGCCGGACAGGCCCTCATACTTGCGGTTGGTGTGGAAGCTGTTGCGCCGTCCGGTCAGGATTTTATGCCCGTATGCCTGGTGTCCGACATCCCAGACCAGAAGGTCTTCCGGCGTATTGTAGACATAATGGAGTGCCGTGGTGAGCTCAACCACCCCCAGGCTGGCGCCGAAATGTCCGCCGTGGATCGATACGATATCTATAATGTAATCCCTCAGCTCCTGACATACCTGTGGAAGCTGCTCGGGTGAGAGCTTTTTGAGGTCGTCGGGGCTGTTGATCCGGGCGAGAAGTTCGCCGGGTACCGCCGGTTGTTTTTCCATTACTGTTTTTCTTTTCTGGTAACCTGCTCGATTCGAAGCTCTGCTTCCTCCAACTTCATTGAACACATTTTTGACAATTTCATTCCCTCTTCGTACAGGGCTATGGCTCTTTCAAGCGGAACATCATCAGATTCAAGCTCTTTCAGCACCTCTGACAACCTCCCTAAAGCATGTTCAAATTCGAATCGTTCCTTTTCTTCTTTTTTTGTCATGGAAAATTTACCTGGTGGCTTTTTTTGATTGTTTTAAAATAATAATAAAACGACTTTATGGTTGGATAAACGGGCATGTGCAGGTAAGCCGTTATTTTGTTATCATGCATGCTTACCATAATTTCCGGGGGAGCAATCCCTGGAAACCGGAATGTTCCACTGCCGGCAACCTATAACAATTTCGCTTGTTACACCAGCATATCATTCATTTCATTCGCGACTGGAAAAAAACAGGGGCGGTGATGCCCAGCTCCAGGTATCTGGCCAGGGATGCGGTGCGTCTTGTGGTGGAAAAGCTTGGAATGAACCACAGGGAGTCGCTGTCGCTGCTTGAACTGGGACCGGGCACTGGTATTTTCACCGAGCATATCCTGCCTAATTTAAAGAAGGGCGACCATTTTGATGTGGTGGAGCTGAACAGCTATTTCTACAACATCCTGCATCGGAAATTCCGTTTTAACGGGGAGGTACGGCTGCATCACTCCGATTTTCTGAAATTCCACCCGGATCGCGCCTATGATTTTGTGATTTCAAGTCTGCCGTATGAGCAGATGCCCTCAAGAGTGACATTGAAGATGTGGCGGCACAAGCTGTCACTATGCAAGCCGGGGGCACATATCATCTATTACAAGTATGTGAACTTCAATCACTTCCGGAGCCGGTTCGAAAAGCAGCTGGTTCGGGAATTCTGCTCGGATGAAAAAATTGTCTTTCTGAATATGCCACCAGCCCGGCTTTTTACACTCACCATAGATGACCCGCTTAGGTGCATGGCATTATTTGAGCAGGATGCGCCGGTCAAAAACGGAGTGCGCGTAAACGGGTTTTAACCACATTTTTTGGTTTAATACCGGATTTGTGGAATGGCTGGAACGGGCGCCGGCCACCGTCGGAATCGCAATTCAAAAATCTGCGAAAATCTCGTCCGAATTCTCCCGGATCCATTTTTTTGCGGAACGCACATCGGGGCAGTACTGCCGGACCGTTTCCCAGAAATCCCTGCTGTGGTTGAAGTGACGCAAGTGGCAGAGTTCGTGGATGATGATATAGTCCATGATGGACGGCGGACATTTGATCAGCCGCCAGTTCAGCGAGATTGTCCCCCGCGCCGAGCAGCTCCCCCATTTTGTTCGCTGATTGCGAATGGACAGCCGTACCGGTGTAAACGGCAACTTATCCTTCCATCGGTTGTACCGATCGGTGAGCTCTTTTTTGGCCACGGCGCGGTAAAACTGCCGGACAAGATCCGGCCCTGGCTGAGGCGCGGCCGTGTCAGCTCCGGCCCCCGATAACGCCACTGCCCCTGCCAGCGTCCTTGTTCCTGCATCGACGGCTGCTTCGTCTTCTGTACCGGCTCCATTCTCCACATGCCCTGAAAGCTCACCAAGCTGTTTCATGTCCGGCTGATAATCCAGCGGATTGTAGCGGTACACGACAGCCTGATCGTGTTCTTCCAGGATGGCCTTGCGCAATCCGGGCACAGGGAAATCATACACGTGCTTGCGGATGCCGCGAAGCAGCAGGGTGCCCTTCATCTGCTCCTGTTTCTGCCGGAGCCGGCGGACTTTTTCGTGCCTGCGCAGACACGCGCTGCGGATCCAATCCTCTTTTTCATTGGCAAACTGAAGCAGCCGGCGCTCGGATACCGTGGCCGGACCCGACACAATGATGGCATCATCCTTGACCCGGATGCGCATCGTTCGCTGCCGTTTTCGCCGCACGAGGGTTAGCGGCGGCAATCCTACATCCTCCGGTTCCGACAGGAAGGTCCCGGCGCGCGCATTTGTGCTGTATTTGTTTACACTCATGGAAAGGTCATGTTACCAGTTCAGCCGGAATCAATCAAGCCGGTGGGCGCGCAATGCATCACGCGCTTTTTTGACATGCGGATGATCCGTATCCGGTGTAGCCGCCCTGCTGAAATAAAATCGGGCCAGGTCCCGTCGTCCGTCGATAATGCTTAGCTGCCCAAGATAGTACAGAGAGGTGATCAGGTTGCTGCGTTTGGCAAAGGGTGTCAGTTTCTCGGCATAGGACACGGCTTCCAGAAAATCATCCCGGGCCAGATTGTAGTCGGCCTGATGGTAGTACCGGATAAGCCCGCGGATGGTAAACAGATCTTCACGCATGGTCCTTGACTCGTGCGTATCCGGGTCAAAGGGATGGGCCAGGCTCTCCCCGATGGCTGCCAGGGCATCTTCTGAAAGGTTGAGCTGATAGAGCGATCGGATGTAGAGTCTTCGGTAGTAGCTGTTATCGGGGTAGCGGTTGTACAGGTCACGAAGATAACCCAGCGCCCTGTCGGGTTTGTTTTCAAAATTAAGATAGATATGTCCCAGGAAGTACGTGGCTTCCGGCTCGACAAAAATACTGCTGTCGGCGGCGATGGCAAGGCGCTCCAGGCCCTCTACCCGGTCGCCGGAAGGCAGCATCCACCGGAGCGATCGCGCAATGGTGTACTCCTCAACCAGAAATGCGGTGAAATACCGGTACATCCCGAGACCGAATTGCATATCCGGCATTTCCGGATGTTCGCTTTCAAGGCGAAAAAAATCGCGCAGAGCCCGGCGTCCATGCAGAAAACTGCGGTACCATCGATGCCGGTTGGAATAAAACCGGGCGATCTGCCCGTTCATTACTGATCGTGCAATCAGGGCATCCATATGATTAGGATCCAGCTTAAGGATGTCATTACAGGAATCAACAACCTTTTCGGCATCATTAAGAAAGGTATCGTCATATGAGGAATTTTCGAGATCAATGAGAATCGGCCACCATGCATCCAGTGCCAGCCAGAGCAGCCATACCGGATGATCGGGATAGGCCTCCTTCCAATCCGACATCCGGTCCATTGCGGAATCGAGGTCACGGTTGTAGAGTTCGTCAATGGACGCCCGAACGTCGCGGATGAAAGCGTCATCCATCAGCAGCGACGGCGGAACAGACCCCGAAGAGACCGAAGCTATTACCGTTTTGGCAGCCTCAGGGGCGCCCGATGCCTGCGCATCCGCATTTTGGGAATTTGGAAGGATGGGTAAAAGGGCCGTCAAAAGAAAGGCAAACGCCAGTGACAAACAGGCAGTCCGGAGCCCTGGCACCGCCGGGAATCCAAAAGCAGCCATATGGTGCGCTATCGGGCGGAATGACAGAAATTGGGATAGCATGGCCTTCAAGGAGGTCAGCTGCGGTTCAGATGGTCCATCGGGAGCAGCTTCACCATTTTGCGCAGTTCATTGATCTCGGTTTTCCGGAGGTTGCGCCATCGCCCGACCCGCAGCCCCTTCTTTTGCAACGACCCGTATCCAACCCGGTCAAGACTCAGCACCTCAACGCCAAGCGACTCCATCATCCGGCGCACAATCCGGTTCCGCCCTTCATGCATGCTCAGGGTCACAACATTCAGGTACTGCGGATGGCGGGTAACACGGTAGGCCTGCGCCGGACCGTCCTCCAGCGGAATGCCGCTGCGGATCTTCCCGAGTTCTTCATCCGTGAGCATGCGGTCGGTCTCCACATCGTACACTTTCCGCACCTTGTAACTGGGGTGCATCAGCCGGTTGGCCAAATCGCCGTCGTTGGTGAGCAGAATCAGCCCGGTGGTGTTGCGGTCCAGCCGGCCGACAGGATACAGCCGCAGTCCGGTGGCATTTTCCACAAGATCCATGACGGTCTTGCGCCCTTTCTCGTCGCTGGTGGTGGTGATGGTGTCGCGCGGCTTGTTCATGAGGATGTAGACAAACGGCTCGGGTTCGATTTTCTGTCCACTCACGGTGATTCGGTCGCCGGGATTCACCTGATAGCCCAGTTCGGTGACCACCTTGCCATTGACAGTCACCTTGCCATCCGAGATAAACGTGTCGGCATCACGCCGGGAACAGATTCCGGCATGGGCGATGTACTTGTTCAGGCGAATGGTTTCCTGCTCCTGGGTGGATGCGGCCGGCTGCCCGGAGCGGTGTCCGGCCAGGGTTCTGCGGCGATCCGGTTTTTCATCGGACGTGATTCGGCCCCGCGAACGGGATTCGGATTTGCCCGATCGTGCCCCCGGCTTGCGCGTCCGGTAGGATGACTCTTCGGAACGGGATTCGGATTTGCCCGATCGTGCTCCCGGCTTGCGCGTCCGGTAGGATGATTCTTCGGAACGGGATTCGGATTTGCCCGATCGTGCCCCCGGCTTGCGCGTCCGGTAGGATGACTCTT
>SKNT01000140.1 GCA_007120385.1 Balneolales bacterium | reverse complement strand
TCAGCAGCGTTTGCAAGGCTTCCCGCTGTTTTTCGGCCGAAATGATCTGTGTCGGCACCTGGCCGTCGCCCCGGAGTGCATAGCGGAACTCCATCCCCCCGATATGTTTTGTGACGGAAGAAAGGAGGAAGCGGTGCATTACATAGATGGGCACGAAGCGTTCACGCAGCAGGAACAAGGGCTCCCCCTCGCGAATGGCGCGTTCGTCAAAATGTTCCATCAGGAACCGGCGGACTTCCATGGACTCTTTGAGTTCGGTGATCGGGTCTTCAGCGAGCGCCCACGCCTGCACCTGCGGATGCGATCCGAATGGTCGGGTGTGAGGAGCGCTGATATGGTATATTCCCTTTTCAAGTCCGCCCTGGATGATGGCATTCAGTCCGGCCTCTTCCTGCTCCGGCGTATCAAACTGGGTGTATCCCCACCGGATTGAAAGGGTGTCAAACACTCCCGGCCCAGGCGCATAGGCCTGGCTCAGGTCCAGACGCCCGTCGCGCAGGCGCACATGTGCCCCGGGGTAATCCATTACCGAGGCACGCCCCATGCTTTCGGCGGCAAAATTGTGAGCGAGGCCGAGTGTGTGGCCTAGTTCGTGGGCCGCGTGCTGACGGCGGCGGGACATGACGAATTCCTCGGCATCGATGTGAGGATCCAGTGTGGCCATCCACTCCAGGGTACCTTCGGGATCCCCTGTCCCGAGAGAGTTGAGGGATCCGAATCCGTCGGTCACACCTGCAGCGTCGAGAGCCGGAAGAAAACCGGCATACTGGTTGAAATTCACAAGGGAGCGGTGCGAATCCATCCGCACTGCGGCCTTGATGATCTCGCCGGTGCGCGGATCGCGGAACGTTGGACCGATGGAAGCGCCTGCCTCGGACCGGTGGACCCACATCACCACGTTGTAGCGGGCATCCATCGGATCCATATCCTCCGGCATATCCTGCAGTACAAATGCATTGCGAAAACCGGCGGCTTCAAAGACACCGTTGAACCATTCCATGCCTTCGCGGAAAGCGGTGCGGTAAGGTTCGGGGATGGCGGGATCCATGTAATAGGTGATCGGCTCCACCGGTTCGGAGATTTCGGCCTCCGGATCCTTTTTCTCGAGCCGGTGCCGCACGGCATAACGGGTGATAAGGTCCTCATCGAACCCTTTGGAATAATCGTGGAAAGAGATGTTCAGGTAGCCCCCTCTGGGGTCGTAAGCGCGCGGACGGAATCCATTGTCCGGCAGTTTGACCAGAGAGTGGTGCTGCCGGATGGTAACAGAGCGGCCGTCGGGTGCATGCCGTCGGATGGCCCAGGCCGGACTGTCCGATGTCAATGTGACTGCGGCTTCGATTTCCGTGTTCATCGGGAACGCCCTGGTACGCGGCAGATAGATGTAGCTGCGTCCGGTTTCCACCCGGTAGGTGCCCAGGTTGCTTCTGCGGAAGAGACGCCGTATGTCAAAGGCATCTGTCAGAAAATAGGATGTGGCGTCGATGAGGAAGCGGCCATCCTGTTCTGCCGCAATGTCAAAAGAACCGACCACCGAGACGGGAAAGGATTCTTCGACGGAATGCGCAAGGTGCGGTTTCTCCGGGTCGGTGGAAACAAAACGGTGATTGATCAGGATGAAATGGATCTTTGGACCAATTCGCTCGAAGCGTGCGAGGTGTTCGTCACCTACCTGTGCCCTGTCAAGCCGGGGACCGTTCATTCCACCGCCGGTGCCGGTGCCGATCAGGTAGAGGAACTTCTCATCCAGTCTGTTTTCCGGTATTTCAAGGAAAAGCCGGCCCCGTTGTTCGTCCCAGTAGAGCGGAAAGTAACCTTCCTGTTTTTCAAAACCGCGTGTGAATGCATCTATTTTTGGCCACTGGGAACGTATTTCAGACCGTTCCGGACTGTTTTCGGGGGATGGGGATGTCTGTTCTGCGGAAGTGTGCGCGCAGGATGCCATCGCAATGGTGCAAAGCAAAACAGGGAAAAAGTGGCGCAAGCCGGATTTGCCAGATAGCTTCATACTGGTTGCCTGTAACATGTCCTGTAATAATGTTGAAGTGTCGGTTGCAATATACCATAACCAACCGCGATTCAATCGGTTGGAAACATCTTTTTACAAATGCAGCGCAAGCCGGCGGGCCGGTTTCGCAGCGGGTTGGCGTGAAAAATCAAGCTACTCCGAGGCTGTTATCACCACCGGGATCTCTACCGGACGGCTGCCTGCAACATAGTTGTCACTGGCAGTCAGGGTGAACCGGTTTTCTCCCTTTTCGAGTGGAAGACGTACCGTGCGCCCGGCGGCGATACGCTCCCCATTGCGTTTCCAGGTAATCAGCACCCTGCGATCCTCGTCGCGGTTCAGTTCCGGAGCGGTCAGTGTGATGCCGGGATTGACAGGGTCCCATTCCACGGTTTTCTCCAGCGATGACCCGGAGAACCGCAGATCTTCGATGACATTCACGGTCGCTTCAAACTGCTCAAGCACCACCCCGGCAGGTTTCCATCCGTAGGTAATGACATTGGTTCCTGTGGTACCGGGGCTCCAGCTGGATAATTCACGAGTACCGTCCAGCAGGACATACGATGCCGGCAAGTCGAGGTCTGATGCCGTCAGCGAGTGGCTTGATACCATGATTTCGGGAATTACCGGTGATATGTCAGCAGGGTGGCGGACATGGAGTGTTTTCTCCACGCTTTGGACAGAGTTGGGAAGCCCGCGCCCGTCATCCTGGACAAGGGTGATCCGATACTGCCGTGCGGCGGTTTCGAATGCGGGACGTTCCATTTCCTCACCGTTGAGCATCCAGGTTGACCGGAGCATATCGCCGCCGGCATCCCGGCTGGAGGCCGGTGTCAATGATACGGTTTCGCCCCGGTGTACGACTTCCGGCAGGGAGAAATCAGGTTCCGGCGCCGCATTGATGAAGATGGCGGTTTCTTTTTCCGCCTGGTCATTGGAAACGCCGGAGTTGTCGCGGATGTGCAGTCTCAGGTTGTGGTCACCATGCCTGTCGGTTGGCAGCATCGCGGTGAGTCCCTTTCCGATGACCTCGTCATTGAGGTACCAGGTATAATTGGAGATAAAGCCGTCGGGGTCATAGCTTCCTTCAGCCGACAGCATGAACGGTTCAAAGCGCGCCAGGGTATCCGGGGCATTCCAGCTGGCGACCGGCGGTGCGTTCACCTGGAAATACCTGTCGACCACGGAGCGGTTGCAGTCGGTTCTGCTGTCGGTCTCGAATGTCAATCGAACACGATATCTGCCCGGGGTGTCGGTCTGAAACGAGGCCTGCAACCCGGTGAGTTCCTGAACGAGGGCATCTTCATTGTCCATATGAATGATCTCCCAGTTTACGGCAAGCACTTCATCGGTGTGCTTCGAGCCGGATGCATCAAGTGTGACTCGGGTGCCGGGACTTACAACTTCGGGCACGTCAAATGTGGCCTCCGGCCCTTGCACCACATGTACTAAGGCTGACACCTGGTGCATGTTGGGACAGTTGCCGGTTCCGGAACCTGTCACGGTAAGGATGGTTTCATACGTGCCGGGCTCAGCATAGAAGTGGGTTGTCCTGGCGCCAATTCCGGTGACATCATCTCCGAAATCCCAGTTGTATGCGCCGATCTGGCCCAGTGGGTCAGTACTGGACGATCCGTCAAAAACGACCGGTGTATTGGCGCAAACGGTGATCTCCTCGAAGTTCATCCTGGCCTGCGGAGAACCCTCGACAATAACGGGGATGACGGCCACGGATGGATCCGGTGAAAACCCGTCATCCAGCGTCAATCGAACCTGGTACACTCCGGGTTCGGAGTAGGCGTGGTGCGGATTGCTCTGGCGTGATGAACTGCCGTCGTCAAAATCCCAGTGTGTCAGGAAAAGATCTTCATCAGGATCATATGACAGGGCGCTCGAAAAGATGATGGATTGTCCCGTGCAGGCCATGATCAGCGAATCGACGACGGCAACCGGCGGCTGGTTGACGCTGATACGCACCGGCATCGACACCCGTGAATTGTCCAGGCCCAAACCGTCATCCACAATCAGGCTGACCCAATGTGTTCCGGCATTTTGCGCCGTCCAGGTGATCGCAGCGTCGTTACGGACGGTTCCGTCCGGCAATTCCCAGGTGTAGGAAAGCGGGTTGTTTTGCGGGTCGTAGCTGGCGGAGGCATCAAGCCGAACCTTTTTGCTGTTGGACCGGATGTCACTTTCCATGACAATGATCGGTTCATGATTCACGGTTATCCTGCCCTGCTTCTCAACGGCGGAATTGGTGAGTCCCTCACCATCATCGGCACGCAGGGTGAAACGCCGGGTGCCGGGCTCGTCGAAGCTTCTTTCAACGGTTACCCCTTCCAGGACGACACCGTCCTCGAATGTCCATGTAAACTGCAGCTCATCGTTGTCGGGGTCGAAACTGCCGGCTGCGGAAAATTGTGTGGCTCTGTCCGGTTCTGTTATCCCGGGATCGCTTGCCCATCGCACAACGGGCGGGTGGTTGACGCGAACCATGGCCGTGGCAATGTCATAGGCGTTTTCAAAGCCCGAATCATCCCGGACCCTGAGACCGATCTTGTGCCATCCGGGTTCGTCCAAGACGGTTTCAAGCAGCGATCCGCTGCCGATCGGCCGGTCGTTGACATACCAGTCAAAAACGGTGATCTGCCCGTCATCATCGAAACTTTCGGAGCCGTCCAGGGTGAATGGCTGTCCCGGTGCCACAAGCTCCGGGGCGGAGATCATGGCAACCGGATTGGCGTTGATCCTGACCCGGTGTTCCGTTGTCGTGACGCTGTTTGCAAGTCCGGTGCCGTCATCAACGGTCAGAGTGACATTGTAGGTGCCGGGGGTTTCGTACACGTGTGCGACTTCCATGCCGCCGGCGGTGTTTCCGTCACCGAAGTCCCATTGAAAATCCTGGATTCCCTGGTCAATATCGAAACTTTCGGCTGCAGAGAATGAGATGCGCGACCGGTTTACGTAATCAGGAGCGGAGATCATGGCAACGGGTGGATGATTCACGAGCATGGTGCGTGAGAGTGTCTGGACGGAGTTTTCAACCCCTTCTCCATCGTCCACACTCAGGGTGACGGTATACTCACCGGGTTCACTGAAGTCAATTTCGTTGACCGCACCGCTGAGCTGCCGGCCGTCTGAAATCTCCCAGCGAAATGCGAGCGGGTCGCCGTCCGGGTCGGATGATTCCTGACCGTCAAGGCTGACCGGCTGGCCGGTGGCCACTATTTCGGGCAGCTCAAAGCGCGGAACGGGTTCGGCATTTACTTTGTAGGATATGGTGGTCGCATAACGTGCGTTGCTGGTTCCGGTCTGGTCGTCCACAGTCAGGGTGGCCTGGTAAACGCCAGCTTCCGGGTGGCGGATGCGCACGGTACGGCCTTCGGTGTCACCGATGATGCCATCATCTTCCCAGAGGAATCTCAGTTCGTCACCGTCGGCATCCTGGGCATTTACGGCGCGGAGTTGGACTTCCGAATCACGTGCTACGACGGGCTCGTAGGAGATTTCCGCGTAGGGTTGAGAGTTCACTCGCACCGCTACGGTTTCTTCCGAGAAGGCACATTCTGTATTGGGTCCGTCACTGGTCACATTCAGGGTCACATTGTAGTTGCCGGGTGTCTGCGATGAGAAGGTGAAGCGGTCACCGCCCCCCCGGAGTTCACCGTTGACAAACCATTCGTGGCGGATGTCGTATCCCTCCGGGTCAAACGTTTCCGATGCGTCCAGAACCATGGATTCACCGGGTGCCAGGAATTCCGTTCCTCCTGAAATGGCAATATGCGGCGGACGGTGGACCGGGATGCTGCCGCTGAGCAGCAGATATCTGGGGAAAAAGCGGCCTGTAACGGGAACGGCCGTTTCGTAGGGGAAATAACCGTACGATGAGAAGGAATGCGTGAACCGCCGTCCGGTGTATTTTCCATTTTCGACGAACCAGATGGCATTGTGGATGTCGAGGCCCACGCCGCTGAAGTTGAGGGAGAGACCACCCTCTTCGCATGAACTGCCCGGAAAAGCGGAAATCTGGGGTCTGGGTACATCTTCGGTGCTAAGCAGCTGGTAATCGTAGATAAAAGCAAGGGGTTCCGCGGTACCCTTGATGACCATGTTGTTGTAGTACTGGTTTGCACCGGTGGTCATGAACCCCCAGGCGTTGGGGATATCACGGTATGCAGGTTCCCAGTCGGTCCATGAACGGGTGGCCGTGGCAGTGTTCCCGAATGCGTCGATATAGTAGACTTCGGTCTCCTCCTCCCCGAGGATTTCCACTTCAGCCGGCTCAAGCCGGTCAAAGAGCGGTTGCAGGAAGACCCGGTTGCTGAATGCCGAACCGACCAGGGAGAATGAGATGTCAAAAGCGACGATCTGCCAGTTGTCGGCGTCATCTCCACCCAGTCGCAGTTTGAACGTGTTCACGTCGTTGCCTTCGCTGGTGTGGACCCGGAGTATGTACCCCTGGTCATCCCGGACCTGCAGTTCATCCTCACCCAGCTGAAACAGACTGACCCACCGGTTGTTGAACCGGGATTCATCGTGAAGGGTTTCGGATGCCAGCAGCCGGCCCTCATCACTTACACGGACGATCCGCTGCTCCTCCTTGCGGTACAGATCCCGGAATGGTATCAGTTCGTAAGTGGTACGCGTGGTTCCGTCAAATACGAGGTCTCCGTGTCCGCCCAGTGCGGCATCGAAGACTTCAAGCCGGACCGAAGAAACCGATGCGTCGCCCTGAGGTGGTCTGATCCAGAAATCATACTGATGTATGATATCCCCTGAGTCGACAAAGGCATCCTTTCCAGAAATGGAGAGGTAGACTTCCTGGGCAGAAGCATGCAGCGGAACAAGGAAAAAAGTCAGTGCGGCTGCTGCAAGGCAAGATCTGAAACGATCAGTTGAGGTCATCTTGTTACTTTTTGCGTTATGAATTGTGATGGCAGATTGGGATTCCGGGGCGTCAGAAAATCCGGTTTTTCGAGCGATTGTGAACAGCCCGAAGCCGGATGGGCCCGTTTTATTCAATCTGGTATGTTCGCTCACCAATTATTTCCTTGTTATGCCGGAACCGCAAGGCAATGGTCAGTTCGGAGTCGGGTTCCGGATTCAAATTCAAAGCCCAGTTGCCGTTTATGCCGCAGGGCACCACCTTTACAACATCACCGATCCGGGCAACCACCTCCAGGGAGGGATAGGCACGCCCGGTGACGAGAATATCTTCGGCAAACCGGACACGACCGTCTTCGGCAAAGGAAGACCACGTAAGATCAAACAACTTCTCTACGGAAATTTTTGTAATGGAGCGCTCTTGCCGGGTGACGTAACCGGCCGGGTTTGTTGTCTGCAATTCCAGTGGATTCTGGCCCGGGGAAAGGGTAAGGGTGGCAGAAAAATCGCCGCTGACAGAGACGGTTACCGGGTTTCCGTTCATTATGAGTCTGCTTCCGGGTTCGGTTATGCCGGATATCGTTATCTCCGAATCGGAAGTGTATATCTCGGCAGGGTCCCCATCCACCAGAAAAAGGTAGGGTGGGAGCATGCCGGTGCTCCGGAGGATGCGGTAGGTCTGGCTCTCCGAGCCGCGCAGGTCGTTTTCATCAAAGGCGCGGATACGGATGTGCGATACCCCGGCGGGAATGTCCGTCAGTGTGCCCTGGCTGGTTTCGGAGCGGATGCTGCGCACCCAGCCGTCGAATGACGGAGAATCGGAGATATCCACTTCGTAAGTGGCGGCGCCGTCAATATCGGTCCATGAAAGCGTGAGGTGGTCGCTGATGATGACTGAGTCGGTTGCGGACCATTGGAGCCGGGGAGCGGGAAGCAGGGGAACGGGTTCAAGCGGAACGCGTCCGCGGACCACGATGGTCCCCTGATTGCGTCCCAGATTGATGACTTCGTTTTCGGCTGTAACGGTGGTGGTGCCGCTGTAGTTCGCCATCACAACCCGGTCCTCGTCTGTTTTTTCCGCCCAGAAGTTGGAGGATTTGACCAGCATTGTGGCCGATCCGGCACTGATTTCATAGTTGGACCGTTCGATGCCTTCGGATGAGAGTTTTGCCAGCAGTCCGCCCTGGCTGATATTGATCTCAATGTCGGATGTATTTGTGAGCCGGTCAAGCCGCGAGCTGCGAATGATGGCCGTTGTGCTGTTGGCAAGTGAGACTTCCGATCCGTCGAGGAATGTCACTTTTCCGGTGGACTCGGATGTGGTACGGACACCGTCGGCTTCCCGGAAGAGGTTGCCGATGGCTGCGCCCAGCCACTGGCCGATGAGTCCCCTTCGGTATTCCACGGTTCCCTGTTTTTCGGACAGGCGCGCTTCCACATCCACAACCCTGTTCTTCTCAAGGGCCCGGGCCATGTCGTCAACCGACTGTCTGTATTCCGAGACGACCCTGATCGATCCATCAATATCACCTTTGTCCACCTTGCCCCGGAAAGCCTGGAAAAGGGAGTCTGACTGGGCTACTTCCCGTGCTGCGAATACACCTGCCCCGTTGCGGATAAGTTTGGAATAACTGGTGCGGGTCTCATCCATAAGGCGCCAGCTGTCCAGGAACCGGGCCACCTCTGCCCGGGATTCGGTGTCAAGCACAAAGGTGTTCTCTCCGCTGCGGTACTCCGCCGCCTGGAATACGATGGGCCAGTTGCTCTCGGAGCCGGTCAGTTCCTGCGAAATCCGGGATAGGTCCGGGGGTTTGAAAACGAGCGGATCCGCATCAGAAAAATGACTTTCGGAGAGGAGCGCTACTAAAATGATCAGCAGGCTGGTAATCATGGTTCAGCGTTAATGTTATCGCCGTTTTCCGGTAGAGTTACTCGGAACCGGGTGCCGATTTCCGGGTTGGATTCGACTGATATGGTACCATTGTGCCTGGTGACGATCTCCTTGACATGTGAGAGTCCCAGTCCGTTCCCGTTAATGGTCCGGTGCGCCTTGGCCCGGTAGAATTTGCGGAAAATCTTGTCACGCTCTCCCTCAGGTATTCCGTACCCGTGATCCGTAATTCCCAAAATACTATAGCCATCGGAAGATTTCAGTTCAATTTCAATAGTCCGGTCTTTGTCCCCGTATTTGATCGCGTTGGACACCAGGTTGCGAACAAGGTCTTCCATGAGGTCTTCGGCGGCATGGATGATGGGCGTGTCATCTATTTTGAAATCCATGGTAATGTTTTTCTCTTCACACACCCTTTTGAAGGACTTTGCCACCTTGGCGATGATCGGATAGAGGTGGATGGGTTCCTTCTGCAGGACCAGCGATCCGGATTCGAGGCGGGTAATATCGAGGAAGCGTGAAATGAGGCCGGAAAGTGTTTCCAGGCTTTCGCTCATCACTTCGTAGTACTCCTTGCGCTGGTTCTCCGGGAGATCATTGTCGACCATGAGCAGTTCGGTGAGGCCGAGGCATCCAAAAACCGGGTTTTGAAGTTCATGGATGATGGTGTGGATCATTTCGGTTCGCATCTGCTCCATTTCACGGTCCTTTGTGACGTCGTTCATGAGCATCATGCCGCCGATAAACCGGCTGTCCACACCCTGCAGATTCATAAGGTGGGCATTGATATAGAAACGGTGTCCGTCGCCTGTTTTGACCTCCAGTTCACGGTATCGGGTATCGATCACATACCCGCTGATTTTATCACTGGCGTTGGACTCCATGCTCACCGATATGCCTTTGAGTCCGAAAAAATCGCCGACGGTCAGGGGCTGTCCGCCGGGTGAAATCTGGTCGAAAAGACTGGTGAGGCTTTTGTTGACAAAGGTGAACCGGTCGTTTTCATCGTAGATCGCCACCATTTCCACGGAGTAGGTCATCAGCAGTCGGTTGCGCTGTTCCTGCAGGATGATCTTGTCGACGTTGATGCGCTGATAATGTGCCAGTTTCTTTCGGATCTCTTCCATCTTGTCGGTGATACCGGCAAGTTCGGGCAGGGGTGAGTCGCGGAAAAAGCGACTGAAATCGTAGTTGGCGAAGGGTTCCACATCCTCAATGAACTGCTGTACCGGCTGCCGCACCCTGTTGGCCAGAAAGACCCCGCCGAGCGCCAGTATTACAAAGGCAACCACAAGCAGCCCCAGGTTCTGAATGAAAATCTGGTTAACGGGGAGCTTAACCAGGTCAAGGTCGGCATATGTGGCATGCACTATGGGCATGGAGCGGACCGGACTTGTGACAAGAAGATGCGGAACACCTTCGATATTCTGCTCCCTGACGGAGGTGATCTGCTGGAAAAGGACATTGGGGAGGTTCCGGTTGCCCGAGCCGATCACCGATCCGTCCATGAACCAGATGGTTGAGAACGATCCGTCTCCGAGCACGTTCTGCAGCAGGATCTCTTCCAGGTTTATAGACTGGAATTGTGCCGTGATCAGGTACGGCTGGCCGGCAATGTCAAATTCGGAAATCAGGAAAAACTGGTTGCTGGCAGGCAGCCAGGAGACGCGGATATCCTCCAGGTCGGGAACGGGATAGGATATTTCCCGGATCAGGTCGGTGGAGGGGATGTCGTTGGCGTTCGAAGTGCGGATCTCAAAGTATTCCCCGCTGAGCAGCTCGGTTATATGAATGGCCGTGAGGTCGGGGAAAAGGCGTATGTGATTCTGGGCCATCGACTCAACATTCTGCGGATTATCCCTGATCTGATCGCGCAGTTCCTTGATGGAAAGCAGCCAGTATCCCGTGAAGTTTTCAGCTTCACGTATACGCTGTTGCTGGTACTCCGAAATGAGCGTTATGCGTTCCTCTATTATCGCGTCTTCGTAAACAGGCCGTATGTACAGCCAGATTATAGATGAGGCCCCAATGAGTACAACAACCAGGTACAATAATAGTCGGCTTTGTATCGACAAGATATGCAGTGACTAATGTGGTGGATATGGCGTTGATTATCTTGGCAAAATAATGTTTTTACAAACAAAAGATAATTTAAATACAAAAACGTCTCATGTCCACTTGAACATGATGAGAGATGCAGTTTTTTGGTCCCCGCTAATACGATGCCGCGTAATGATTTCCTCTTCGTTTCTGACCATGTCGGCAATCGCCGTTACGGGCTCTCCGAATTTCAGTTCCTTTCGGTAGTCAACGAGTACCCTGCGCACGGAATGGTTCTGAGTGAAATCGACCGGAAGCGTGTCAAGGGCCCATTCCACAAACCGGATGTTGTTGACGTGCCGGTTGGTGTCAATATCTGAGGGACGAACCTGGAACATAGCCTGCATTTCTTCAGACACGGGCGGTGCGGGCGCATCGATGGGAAGCGGCTCTTTCTGGTCGCGCGTCAATCCGTAGGCACGCACCAGTTCGTCGGTGACGGGGATCGGCTTCTTCCGCTTTGTATCCACAAAAACCCAAAGGGTGTGCGCCCGTGCAAGGAGTTCGTCGTTTTCGTCTCGAACTTCCAGCATCCGGAACCCGAAAAAGCTTCGGAAGGAGGTCGGGATTGTTGTGATGGTGACCTGCTGGTTGAAGCCGGGGTACGAAAAAATCTCAACATCCCACTTGGCCAGAACCCAGGCTACTCCGTTTTTGTGATAGTAATCCAGCCCTACGCCGCAGGCTTCGCTATGACGAATGGCCATATCCTCCAGGAACTGAAGCAGTGCGGTGATGCGGAGCTTCCTGTCTTTGTCAATAAGGAAATAGGGGATGTCGTAGGTTCGGGACCAGGTCATTTTTTTTCATGGAAATATAGGCAATGCGCTGAGAAATTCCCATTGCCCGAGGCGCTGGTGCCCGCTCGCTACCATTCGAATATGATCCCGATGGTGGGAAGCACCTCGCCGGAGAGATTGTCGAGAAGGTAGGTCTGGTAGTACTGGCGGTCGGGACGGAATTCGGGGTTGTGGCCGGGTCCGGCCGGGAGGGGACGCCCCTGTTCATCACGGCGCACGTTCAGGAAGGGCTGCAATTCGGCCTGGAAGGCATAGACATTCTGCACGTCCAGGTAGGCGGTGATGTTGAAACGGTTGAAAAAGAAGCGTTTGTCGACGCGGACATCAAGCTGGTGGAAGGTGCCAAGGCGTTCTTCACCCAGGCGGCTGAAATCGGGCAGCCCCTGGCTTTCCACATCCCAGACTTCCTGCCGGGATGAGCGTTCGATGTCGTAGGGGGTGAACGGTGTGGGGCCGAGAAGCTGCCAGCGGAATCCGATATCCCATCCACCCCTGAACTGACGGCCTGCGGTGGCGGAGATCAGATGCCGGTTGTCCCATGACGAAGGCACATAATTTCCGGAGATGTCCTGGAACTCACTCCAGAAAAGCGTATAGGCGAAGATGCCGTAAAAATTGCGGTATAGTTTCTGCTGGACCAGGAACTCGATGCCATAGGTGCGTCCCCGGGTGGTGGAGGTGGCAGGTTCGCTGCCGATAACACCGAAATCGCTGCCCAGATTGGCCAGGGAGATACCCTTTTCGGTGAGGAAGGGGTAGTCGCGGTACTGCTTCAGAAACCCTTCCACGGAGAATATCCGGCTTTCGCGGGCCAGGTACTCAAAGCCGGCGACGTAGTGGTTGGCCCGCATGTATGTGACATTGTTGTCGCGGTTGACCAGGCGGCCGTCATTGTTGCGAAAGCCCAGCACGGTGTAGGGCGGCAGTTGGTAGTAGATGCCCGTGTTGGCGTTGAAGCTGAGGTTGCTGGTCAGGTACCAGGACAGGGAAAGGCGTGGGGAGAAGTGATTAAGCAGGTTGCTGGTGGCCGGGGAGAAATCGGTGGCATCCATCCGGAATCCGGCCGAAAGGGAGAGGCGCTTCCTGAAGAAGTCCGAGTTGGCCTGGGCGAAAAAGCCCCACTTGTGAAGCCGCAGTTCGGACTCGAAATCAATCACCTGGATTTCACCGGATCCGGGAAGGGACGTGAGATTGAACGAGTCGGTGGTGTAGATGGCATACTCGTAATTTGCACCGATGTTGAGCTGGTAGGAGCCGGCATTGAACCGGTTCTCCAGACGTGCCTTGTTTTTGGTTTCGACGGAGGTGTAATCGAGAATCAGGTTTTCGGGGGAGCTGTCGTCGTTGTTCTCGTACTTGAAGGCCCGGTTGTTAAGCTCGTTGCGGCTCAGGACCAGCGTGGTTGTCCGGTTGCTGCCGAAATTCCGATAGCGGAGCCCGCCGGTGTAGTTCCATTGCTCGTTTACGGGCAGATAGCCAAGGATATACTGCTGCTGCTCGGTTTTGTTGGCGCGGGTGTTGAGTGAAAAATCGTCAATGGCTCCCAGTCCATTGACAGTGAAATCATGGCTGGATGAGGGCCGGTACCTGAAGCGGAACTGGATGTCGGTGTAGGTCGGCAGGAAGGGCAGCTCAAGCAGTTCGAAGAGATACTGGAGGTAGGAGCGGCGGTAGGAGAAGATGAAATCGGCCTCCTCGCCGAGTGGACCTTCCGCAGTGAGCCCCAGGTCACTGGCTCCCACGGTTGCGGTGAACCCGAAGCGTTCGCTTCCGTTTTTCTGGC
>SKNT01000188.1 GCA_007120385.1 Balneolales bacterium | reverse complement strand
GCCCATGCCCATGCCAATTTCCATTTCCATGCCATTGAGAACGGTTGCCCGGCCATGTCAGTCGGCACTCCCGGCAAGCACAGGCTGCCACGTCATTGCGCACAAATGATCACTAATTGATGAGCAAAAACACCGAAGAACTCGTATTGCAGCGGCCTGAGGCCATTGTGCCGGCGTCAGATCCGGCGACAGCCTCGAAAAAGTCGAACATGGAATTGCTGGCGGAGCGCTTGCTGGAGGGCGGATTCGTGCTGATTCGTGACGAGTTCGCAACCGGTCTCGCCATTTTGATGCGCCTGAGAGAGTATGTGTTTGGAAGTAAAAAAAGCGCTGCGGATGATTTCCAATCCTACCGCTCGAAACGTAATGTTTACCGGGATGCATCCAACCGGTTGCTGGTCCCGGTTGAAGGCAACCGAATCGCACTGAAGAAAGCGCCGGCTATTGGCTGGCTGGACGAGCTGTATCCGGATATGAGCGACTTTTTTCTCGCTTTTCCGCAGGTCCAGGGGCTGAACAGTTCCTGGCAGTGGTTTTTGAAGGGGGTTCGCTTCCCGGTGCTCAAGCACGAAATCTATCCCTGGCACGGGACCTACTTTCCCACGCGGTTCGACCATCTGATGCTCTTCGACAACTGGCTCAATCAGTATTCCGGCAACAGGGCCGTCGCGATGGATATCGGAACCGGGTGCGGAGTGCTGGCTTTCATGCTTTTGGACCGCGGTTTTAAACATGTCCTGGCTACCGATATCAATCCCAATGCGGTCATGACCGTGCGGGAAAATGCCCGGCATCAGGGACTTGATGACCGTATTGAGGCACGCGTATCCAACCTTTTTGATTCCGGGATTTTTGATGGATACGGCCGAAAATCGGACCTGATCGTGTGCAACCCTCCCTGGTTGCCAATGGATCCGGATCGTGATACCAATCTGCTGGACATGGCCATCTACTTCGAGCCGGACTTTTTTGATCGATTTTTTTCGGAGGCTGGCCGCTGCCTGAACGAAAACGGGCGGCTGGTGGTGCTGTTTTCAAACCTGGGACAGTCGGCTGGGATGGAAGCCGTCCATCCGGTTGAAGAAGAGCTGAAAAACAACCGGAGATTCGGGAAAGTCCGGATGCTGCAGCGCAAGGCAAAGGCCCCATCCAAAAAAACACGCAGAAGAGACCACAGAAAGGATGAGGTCGTGGAGCTTTGGGAACTCAGATTTCTTTCAGCAGGGCTTCCAGGTCGAAGACTTTAAGGTGGACGTGTCCGATGCAGGTTTGTGCCGGGATGGTGTAATCTCCTTTAGGCATGCTCATTTTGGAGGTCATTTAATTACGGGTTTTCACTATCCTGCTTATGCTGCATATTTGTTACAGTTCGCCAGAAAATCAATTTTGCCGAGAACTGTAAATCACTTTATTTCCAATGAATTATTTAAGCGCTCATGAGTGAAGGTCATCTGATTCTGATAATTATGCTGATTGTGATGATGTCTGCCGCCTGCAATTCGGAGGATGGCCCGATCCCGGATGGATTCGGTTATGTGCACAAGGTCATCCCCGATGCCAAATACGACATCCGGTACTACACCGAGGACAATTTTGTCGGTGCTCCGGTGGATGGATACCTTGCCCCGGTCGCCATCCTGACCGATGAAGCACTTGCGGCCCTGAAGAATGCGGCGGATGAGCTGCGGGAACAGGGGTACGGCATCGTGGTCTTTGACGCCTACCGTCCGCAGAAAGCGGTGGACCATTTTGTGCGCTGGGCGCGCGATCCGGCGGACACGCTGACGAAACAGAAGTATTATCCCGAGGTGGACAAGGCCGATCTCTTCACCAAAGGGTACGTCGCCGAGCGATCCGGGCACACACGCGGCAGTACTATCGACCTGTCACTCTACGACCTGGAAACCGGCGAAGAAATCGACATGGGAGGCGGGTTTGACCTGTTCGGTCCGCCATCGCACCATGACTCCGACCTGGTAACCCCGGAGCAGGCCGCCAACCGCATCCTCCTGAAAGAAATCATGGAGTGTCACGGGTTTCTGCCCTATTCACGCGAATGGTGGCATTACCGGCTGGATGACGAGCCGTATCCCGATACATTTTTCGATTTTGATGTGCAGTAAAAGGGATGGTCCGATGACACATAGTCATTTGCAGCCCTGTGGTTTGTATCCATTCACCTGAGAATTTCAGGAGGATACGGACCTTTATTGCTCCATCTGCTTGAATTGCGTCAGATGATGCGTCATATGCTTGCGGTGAAACATGATCCACTCCTCATAAGTCAGCGGGCCGAATGTCGGGTTAACCGGTGTTGCGTCGGGGTTCTTCCCAAAGTAGTCATGGAAATCCGCCAGTTCCGCATTCAGTGCTTTTTTCGCCTCTTCAATATCGGAAAACTGCAGCGGCTTGAGTTCAGGTCCGACCAGCGGATTGGTAAAATCCCGCGGCATGGGTTTGTCGCTCCTCATAAACCGCCTGAGCACGGCCTGCCGTTTTTCATCATAAGCGCATTGTCCCCGGATCTTTCCGTTTGACAAGCGGAGAGTCTGGAGGAGGTGCTCAATCATGTGCTGGGCGCTCATTTGTCCCCAGGCTGGTTTTGCATTTGCCGGCAGATTTTGAACGGGATGCAAGAGTGTTTTCAGGTCGTTGTCTGTCATCTCAGTTGGCCATCATAAATTTGCTGTGTGTTGTCGGTGCCTGATTCACTGCAAAAAGAGTTATTTACAGCCACTGTTTTCTTCGGAACCAGATCAGCATCCCGATCGCTACCGCAAACATGAATCCAAGCACGGCGTAATAGGCATAATGCCACTGCAGCTCCGGCATGTTCTCAAAGTTCATCCCGTAGATGCCCACAATGAAGGTCAGCGGAATGAAAATGGTGGCGATGATGGTGAGCATTTTCATCACCTGGTTCATTCTGCTGCTCACACTGGTGAGATAGAGGTCCAGCATGCCCGAGAGCAGGTCGCGGCTGGTCTCCACGCTGTCAATGACCTGGATCGTATGATCGTACAGGTCGCGCAGATAGGGCACAATGCCATCCGTTACCAGCGGAGATTCCGACTTTTCCAGACGGCTGACCGCTTCGCGCAGCGGCCAGACCGATTTGCGCAGGAAGAGCACTTCCCTTTTGAGACGGTATATCTCGTTGAGCGTTTTGGGTTCCGGCTCGGTCATCAGCAGCTTCTCGATGTTTTCGATGTGGTCACTTATTTGTTCAAGGTTTACGAAATAGTGATCGACAATGATGTCCAGGATGGCAAAAAGCAGGTAATCGGAGCCCATCCTCCGAATACGTCCCTTGCTCTCCCGTATCCTTTTGCGAAGGGGATCAAACAGGGATTCCTGCTGCTCCTGGAACATGAGCACGTAGCCGCTGCCAAGAATCAGACTTATCTGATCGATGCCGATGTGCCGGGTATCCTTCTCGAAGTCCAGGATTTTGAGTGTGATAAAAATGTAATCGTCAAATATCTCAACTTTGGGCCGCTGATTCGTATTGAGGATATCCTCGGAGACCAGCGGATGGATCCCGAAATGCTTGCAAAGGGTATCGATCTTCTCCGTGTCGTGCAGTCCGGTAATGGTGACCCAGGATATCTCTCCGGTATCGCGGCAGGGAAAACAGGATGAGATATCATGGGATTGCGACTCCTCCAGCCGGTCCGGCCCGAACTCCATGATACTCACATCAAGCTGTTCTGTTTTCTTTCTGCCGGTGAACACGAGACTGCCGGGTGGCAGCCCGAATTTTCGGTTGCTTATTCTGGTGGATGGGGCCATGCTCACACTCCGTTTGATCAGAATTGGGCCGGCAATGCCGGATAATACAGACTGGATTCTATCACAAGATACTCAGACTGCATGCAAATGCATCACAGGTACAGGAAAGGAACACATAGAACCGATATTGCCCGCGGGAAAGGTGACGGCTTTGCGGCCTGAAAATAAAGATATCAGGAGTATTGTGTTTCATGCTGATTATGGGAATATTCGCGGATTCTGCATAGCCGTGTCAATTTGTCATCCATATCATTCTTCAACAGGCCATTTTTTTGAAAAAAAAACCATTCCTCCATTTTTCAAGCGGCGCTGGTTTTGCCGCGCAAGGGCTTATTCTGCTGGCTGGTCTCTTTCTGCTGGGACAGCAATCAGTAGAACAGACACCGGCAGGGCCGGCAGCCGGACCGGTGTCTGTCAGTGAGGTCATGGTGCTCCAGCACCAAACGCTGGCCGATCCGGATTTCGGGGAATACGGCAGCTGGATTGAGTTGCATAACAGCCGGCGTCGCAGCAGGGATCTTGGCGGCTGGATGCTGGTGGTCTATCCGGAGGATGCATGGCTGTCTGCGGACGGATTTCTGGATGACCATGTGAAGCACATCGAACCGCTGCATCAGGAAGTATTTCCGGGGGGCTTTACCATTGCTGCCGGGGAGTATCTGCTGGTGTGGGCTGATGGCAGAGATACCATTGGAACCGCCTATCATGCCGGTTTTACGCTGCCTGTTACCGGGGCGGTGCTCGCACTGTACCGGCCGGCATCCGGTGGCCACCGGCTCTCCGATATCCTCCCCTATACGGCAGTCGATGTGGCGCCGGATATTTCATTGGGAAGAATATATTTCGACAGTCACCAGGATGTCGGTTACCTGCTTCCGCTTAACAAGCCCACACCAGGGGCAGCAAATCGCCTGGCGGCACTGAAACTCAAAGAAACACACCGGGTGCGCATTGCCGATCCATCCGGACTTTCACCTGACCACACAGGCAGGTACCTCTGGTCTGTAAGCGACCGGCCGGGCGGCGGAATTTACAAGCTGACCACTGAAGGTCGCATCGTGAAACGCCTTGATGTAAAAGGCAGTGATCTGGAGGGAGTGGTGCAAAATCCGGTCGATAAAACACTCTGGGTCGTTGACGAAACATTCTGGCAGATTATACAGTTTGATACCCTTGGACAGGAAAAGCACCGCTTTGAGCTGGATGTGGAGCATAAAAGGATGAACCTGGGTTTGGAGGGAATTGCGCTTGACCCGGTCAGAAATGTGATTTATGCCGCCAACGAGAAAAATCCCCGGGTCATTGTGGAGGTGGATGTCAGCAAACCCGGTGAGTCCCGGCAGCTTCGGGTAATTCCGGTCCTTTTTGGAGCAAACCCGGATACCCGTGGCCTGGATTTGTCCGGACTGCACTTTGATGTAGAAGATGAACTGCTCTGGCTGGTGAGTGATGAGGCCAGGGCGGTTTTTGTACTTGACCGGGATGCACGGCCGGTGGCAGCTTTTGATGCCGGCCAGGTGCGGCTGGAGGGTATTGCCATCATCCGGCAAAAGAACACGATCTTCCTGATCAATGACGATCCCCAGCGGCTGTTTTTATTTGAATACCCCGATCCCTTGCTGCGGCTGCCCGCTTCCCGCTGAGGCCTCCGGCACAGCGGAATCGTTTGATGGTACCGGGAAAGAGTGGTACCTTTTGAACCGGCATCCAGATGCCCCTGTATCATCTGAAAATACTATTGAAAACCCGACATGGACCGTAAAACGGCGGAGTTCCGCCTGACCGGCAAGACAGAAGAAATTTATGCGTAATACGATTGAAGCAGTCATTTTTGACATGGACGGCCTGATGATCGACACCGAACCGATCTACAAGCGCGCACTGCAAAAAGCTGCCGGGGAGTTCGGCTACCATCTGAGTGATGACTTTGTCTTTACCCTGATCGGCCTTCCTAACCCGGCCTGCCGCCGGGCCATCGCATCGCACCTGGGCCCCGAATTTCCACTTGACCAATATTGGAAGCGCTGGCCGGAGCTGTGGCGGGATGAGGCAGAAGAACATGGCATCTCCAAAAAACCCGGACTGGATGAGCTCCTTGCCTGCCTGCAAGAAAAGGGTACACCGATGGCCATTGCCACTTCCAGCTCGCGGCCGCAAACAGAGTTCAGTCTTCGCGTTTCGGGTGTCACCTTCCCCTTTGACCATATTGTTAGCGGGGACCAGGTCGAAAATGGCAAGCCGGCCCCGGATATCTATCTGGAAGCTTCACGCCGTCTGGATGTGCGTCCGGAGCGCTGCCTGGTGTTGGAAGATTCGGAAAACGGCGTAATGGCGGGACATTCCGCCGGCATGGTTACCATAATGGTGCCGGATCTGAAGCAGCCATCGGACGAGGTGCGCGCTGCGGCTTATGATGTGATGGAATCCCTGACCCGGGTCCGGGAGCAATTGTGCGCCGGCAATGACGGTCAGCTCGCATTGTGAAATCCTGCCGTTTTATTGGATGCAAAAGCCCCTCCTGTGAGTCCTGAAACACTGTAAAAAAACGTTAATCATTGTTTTTCAGGAATTCCGATGCCATCATCCGAAAAGGAAATAAAAGCGTTTTTTCATATGGAAAAGCGGTTTTATGGAAAAATATTCATTAAGAATTCACAATAAATTGCGTATAATAGAGCATCAATTATTGATACAGTCACTATTTGATATAGATATTATTTAATTACAGAAACAACCACAGGGGTACACTCCATGAATGACGCAGCGAGTAAAGACAAGCGCAGAAAGCTTGTCGATGCCACCATGCGCAGGTTTGGCCACTCCCAATATGCTCTCATCGAAACGCTGCACACGGTGCAGGAGGCATATGGCTTCCTTGACGATGACAATCTGAAGTATGTCGCCGAGGAATTGCGGGTGCCGCTAAGCAAGATCTTTGGTGTGGCAACATTCTACCACTTTTTCACACTGAAGCCGCAAGGCGAACATACGGCGGTTCTTTGCACCGGGACCGCGTGCTACATCAGAGGGGTGCCCGGTATTCTATCGGCCATCAAAAAGAATTTTTCAGTTGATGCCGGTGAAACTACGGAGGATAACAGATTGTCCCTGCTGACCGCCCGCTGTATCGGATCGTGCGGATTAGCACCGGCGATTGTCCTTGATGGAGAAATAGCCGGACAAGTCACACCGGAAATTGTCGTAGACAGAATAGGGAGAATGATACAAAATGACACCTGAAGATTTCAAAAAAATCGGTGAAACGCACCGGAAGAAACGCGATGGTTTTGACTACACCATAAATGTGTGTACGGCTGCGGCATGCGTTTCCCTTCAAAGCGATAAAGTCAAGGATGAATTGACCAGGCAGGTCAAGGAACAGGACAAAAAGGATGTGTGCCGGATCAGCGGCACCGGCTGCCTTGGCCTGTGTGCATCCGGTCCCCTGGTCACGATCAACAATGACCAGGCGCTTTATGGCGGAGTAAAGCCGGAAGACGCCGCCGAGATTGTCAAAAACATTGACAAAAAACCGGTCAAGCGCCTGCAGATACCCGCCGATATGCCGTTCTTTGCCCGGCAGACCAAAATTGCCCTGGAGCACTGCGGCAAGACCGACCCTGAGGTCATCGGCGACTATCTTGCCCTGGAAGGGTATGAGGCACTGTACAACTGCCTTACCACCATGGAGCCGGTGGAAGTGATAGATATCATGGTCAAAAGCGGTCTGCGCGGCCGCGGCGGTGGTGGATATCCGGTCGGACTCAAGTGGAGTACGGTCCACAAAGCGGTAGGTGCCAAAAAATTTGTTATTTGCAATGCCGATGAAGGAGATCCGGGTGCTTTCATGGATCGAAGCATGCTTGAGAGCGATCCGCACAGCATCATTGAGGGCATGGCCATTGCCGGTTATGCCGTTGGCGCATCCCATGGTTATGTCTACATCCGGGGCGAGTATCCGCTGGCAATCAAACGCCTCAAAGCCGCCATTCGTCAGGCCGAACGCCAGGGATTCCTGGGCAAGAACATCTGCGAAACACCTTTCAGCTTTGATGTGGAAATCCGGCTTGGGGCCGGTGCCTTCGTCTGCGGAGAGGAGACGGCTCTTATCGCCTCCATCGAAGGACGCCGCGGCACACCGCGTCCGCGTCCGCCCTATCCTGCACAATACGGCATTTGGGGTCATCCCACCCTTATCAACAACGTAGAAACCTTTGCCAATATCAGCCCGATAGTGCGCAAGGGAGCCGATTACTATGCAAGCATCGGAACCGAGCGCAGCAAGGGCACCAAGGTGTTCGCCCTGGCCGGCAGCATCAACAATACCGGCCTGATCGAAGTGCCGATGGGAATCACCCTGCGCGAAATCGTCTACGATATAGGCGGCGGTATCCTTGGCGGGAAGAAATTCAAGGCAGTGCAGACAGGCGGTCCTTCGGGAGGCTGTATCCCGGAAGAGTACCTGGACATGAAAGTGGATTACGAATCACTGGCGCAGGTCGGCTCCATCATGGGCTCCGGCGGTATGATCGTGATGGATGAGACCTCGTGCATGGTCGATGTAGCGAAATATTTCATGGATTTCTGCCAGTCGGAGTCCTGTGGAAAATGCGCTCCGTGCCGCGTTGGAACCGCTCAGATGTACAATCTGCTGAATCTTATATCGCAAGGCAAGGCAACCATGCATGATATGGAGCTGCTCGAAGAGCTCTGCGACGTGGTCAGGAATACCAGTTTGTGCGGACTCGGTCAGACGGCTGCGAATCCGGTGCTGAGTACCATCCGCTTTTTCAGGGATGAGTACCTGGCTCACATCAACGATAAAAAATGTCTGGCCGGAGTGTGTGTCATTGAACATAAAGAGGAGCCGGTATTATGAGTTCATCAGTAAAAATCAAAACCTTAACGATCGATGAAAGACAGGTCGGTGCGCGGGAAGACCAGACCATCCTGGAAGTTGCTCGTGAAAACGGCATTAGAATCCCGACCCTCTGTTATCTGAAAGGACTTTCCCCCTATGGGGGTTGCCGCATGTGCATCGTGGAAATTGCCGGTTCACCCAAGCTGCTTCCTTCCTGCATGACCACAGTGGAAGAGGGCATGGTCGTATCCACCCAGACGGAAAGGATAAAAAAATACCGGAGAAGTCTGCTCGAACTTTATTTCTCGGAGAGAAACCATGTCTGCTCGGTATGTGCTACAAATGGATATTGCGAACTGCAGAGCATGGCACAGGAAGTGGAAATGACCCATGTCCATTTCCCCTATATGTACCCGCATCTCGAAGTCGATGCAACCCATGAGCGCTTCGTCCTGGATCACAACCGGTGCATTTCATGCACACGTTGTGTCCGTGTGTGTGAGGAGGTTGAAGGTGCACATACCCTGGACATCAAGGACCGCGGCATCGACGTTCGGATCATCACCGATCTGGATCAGCCCTGGGGCGAATCCGAAACATGTACGCAATGTGGCAAGTGTGTGCACGTATGTCCCACCGGAGCCCTGATCGAAAGAGGAAAGTCGGTTGGTGAAATGTCAAAACGCAAACAGTTACTACCCTATTTGACGAAGATGCGGGAGGCTCAAAAATGAAAAAGAAACTGACCCTGGCAACGCTCTGGCTGGACGGATGTTCCGGCTGCCACATGTCCCTGGTGGATGTGGACGAGCGCCTAATTGATGTAGCCGGAATCTACGACATCGTATTCAGTCCGCTTGTGGATGTGAAGGAGTTCCCGGAGAAAGTGGATGTCACGCTTCTGGAAGGGGCCATCAGCACCGACGAGGATGTGGAAATGGTCAAGCGGGTACGCAAGAGTACAAAAACCCTGATCGCTTTCGGGGATTGTGCGGTTACCGCCAACGTACCATCCATGCGAAATCATTTCAAGCTGGAGGATGTCTTCAAGCGGGGCTATCTGGAAACAACACCGGGCAATAGCATTATTCCGGACGAGAAGCTCCCCAAGCTTCTGGAGAAGGCCTACCCGGTTCATCATTTTGTCCATGTGGATGTATTCCTGCACGGGTGTCCGCCATCGGCAGATAATATTTTTTACACCCTGGTGGAAATAGCGGAGGGAAGGACTCCGGAGTTATCAAAACGAGCACGATTTGGATAGGAGAATTATTTCATGTCTAAGACCATAACTATTGAGCCCATCACCCGGATCGAGGGTCACGGCAAGATCACCCTGATGTTGAATGACAGCGGAAAGATTGATAATGCGCTGTTTCAGGTGACGCAGTTCCGGGGATTTGAAAAACTTAGTGAGGGACGGCGCTTTCGTGAGATGCCCTCGCTTATGGCGCGTGTATGCGGCATCTGTCCGGTAGCGCACCTGGTTGCCGGCGCCAAGGCGTGCGACGAGATCCTCGCGGTGCAGGTTCCTGAGACCGGGCTGCTTCTGAGGCAGGCCATCAATCTCGGGCAGATCATTCAATCGCATGCGTTGAGCTTCTTCTACCTGTCCGTTCCCGATATCGTGATGGGATTTGATGCCAACCCCATGGACCGGAACATCCTGGGTGTATTGAAGAAGAATCCGCAAATGGCCAGTGACGGGATCCGCCTTAGAAAATACGGTCAGACGATCATTGAATTGCTGGCGGGCAAAAGGGTGCATCCCGCATCCATCATAGCCGGCGGAGTCTCGGATCCATGCAGTGATGAGGTCCGTGACAAGATTCTGGCGGATATACCGGAGATGTTGCGCATTGTTCAGCGGAACCTGGACTGGTACAAGCAGGCGCTTAGCCAGAACGGCACTTCTTCTCTGCGTGTATCGAAGTTCGTTGACGAGATCCGCACGTTCGCCAACATGAAGTCCCTGTTCATGGGCCTGGTGAACGATGACGGTGAGCTCGATTTTTATGACGGAAAGATCCGGTTTGTTGATTCAGCGCGCAAGATCGTGGCGGACAAGCTTGAGCCGGCCGACTATCAGAACTACATTGCCGAACATGTTGAGAAATGGACCTACCTGAAGTTCCCCTATTACAAACCGATGGGATATGCCAAGGGCATGTACCGGGTGGGACCGCTGGCGCGCCTTAATGTGATCGACCGCTGCGGCACGCCGCAGGCGGACCTTGAGCTGTCGGAATTCCGCGGGCTTTCCAGCGGTGCCGTGCTCAGCTCATTCTACTATCATCACGCGCGGCTTATTGAAATTCTGTACTCGCTTGAGAAACTTGAGCAGCTGCTTTCCGAACCGGCTTTCACAGGCAAAAAGACCAGAGCCGTAGCCGGACCGAACAAGCTGGAAGGTGTTGGCATGGCCGAAGCACCCCGTGGCACGCTCATCCACCATTACAAGGTGAATGAACACGGCGTGATGCAATGGGCCAACCTGATCATCGCATCCGGGCACAACAACATGGCCATGAATTATGGCATCATGCAGGTTGCCCGGCATTTTGTGAAGGGTGAGAAGATCGAGGAAGGAATGCTCAACCGCGTGGAAGCGGTGATCAGGGCATTTGACCCGTGCCTGAGCTGTTCCACGCATGCTGCCGGCAAAATGCCGTTGAAGATAGAACTTGCCCGACCGGATGGTGAAGTGATTCACACGCTGACTCAGGGATAAAACCCGGTCTCCGGGGAGAGACCGGCGAGCCGTGTCACGTGCCCTGATTCAGCAGTTTTTCGTAGATTGAATCGGGCACGCCGACGGCCGCAAGGTATGTTATGGTCTGCCGGGGCGTGTCATAGATTTCCATGACCGGAACCGAGCGGCGATTGTACTTCTTCATCCATGCCTGAAGCCGGGGATATACCCGGAGTACTCCCAGAACCACCGATACCGTTCCCCGGTACGGGTGTTCTGCCGCCACACTGAGCGATGCGGGGAACTGTGCCACACCCATGGACTCTTTTATATCCGGATACCGGCTTTGCAATTCTTCCGGAGTCAGTCCGTCCACAAGACAGCCACCCAGGCTGCGCAGCTCCGATTTCTCCCTTTCCTGCGGATTGTCGTAGTACAGTCCGAATCCCCGCGTTGTTTCAAGCTGGAGCTCATCCCGCAGCTTATGATAGACATCATCCATCACCGGACCGATATTCTTGTAGTCACCGCTGTGCTTCTTGAAAACGAGGAGGAACGGTCCCTCCTCCCTCTCATCGACAGTCACTTTTGCAAACAGTCCGCACCGGGCGAGATACAGCAGGCCGGCAATGACAACGGCAAGGACGAGAGAGACGGTGATAATCAGGATATTCATGAGCGGGAAATTCTTCAATGTTGGATGGGTGTGAAACCGGTAATGGATTATACGCCGAAAGGTTCGGATGGTTGCAGGGTTTGATGGGCCGGATATGCGCAGGATGAACCAATAAAAATCCCGGGAGTTTCGTATAATGCCTTAAGCTGTTGCGTGCAAATTCCTCCCCGATATTATTGTTAAAAAAAAGACCATGAAATATTCATGACGGAATACCGACACACAGTCGCATGATTATATTTGTCATGGACATTCTATCTGACCATATGAATCAAAAAATATAAACAGATGAAAAAGACAGGCAATCCGACAAGCATATTGACGCGCCGTGAATTCATGAAGCTGTCCGCTGCCGCCGCGGCCGGAGTGGTGGTCATGCCCGGACTCGCATGCGGGCGCGTCGCTTTTCCGGCACCCATGAAACGGCGTTTCGGCCGCACCGGGTTTGAGGTAACGACTTTCGGGCTGGGTGGACAGGCATCCATCCAGTGGACTCCGGAGGATGTGGATCCGGTGGCCATCATACTCAAGTCATTTGACCTGAAGGTCAATTATTTTGACACCTCGAATGTCTACGGGCCCAGCCAGGCCAATTTTGGCAAGGCATTCCGCAAGCTGAATCTGATTCCGGGGCAAGCCGGATACGATGATCAGCTGCGATCATCCATCTTTCTGACCACCAAGACCATGATACGCTGGGCCCAAGGCGGATTTCCACAGATGGAGGGTGTGCGGAATGCGACAAACGGAAACCCGGCGGATGGTGCGGTTGGCGACGTCAAACGCTCGCTGAGCCAGATGTTCGGCGACGGCGAGGGCGGTTATCCCGAAGGTGCCTACCTGGATATGGTAATGATCCACAATCTGACCAGTTTCGAAGAGGTGGATGTGGTGTACCAGGGACTGGAAGGCGAACTGGATACAAACGGGAATTTCGGGGCGCTGGTGGCCCTGCGTGATTTCAGGGACGGGACCAATGTCACCGGGTTGAATCCCCGGAACGAGAAGCTGATCCGGCACATCGGCTTTTCAGGGCATTACTCCGCGCCGGCCATGATGGAGATGATTCAGCGTGACAAGTACGAACTGCTGGACGGGATGCTGGTTTCGATCAATGTCAACGACCGCAAGTACCTGAACATGCAGCACAATGTGATTCCGGTGGCAAAGGCGAAGGACATCGGAGTGGTGGGCATGAAGGTGTTTGCCGATGGTGCGATGTACGACAAGGAAGCGCGCTGGTCGCGGACACCCGACGATGTGGTCCGCCGGGTCGGCACCGACCATCTGCCCAGCAAGCCGCTCATCGAATATGCGCTTACGACGCCGGGGGTGGATACGCTCATCATCGGAATCGGCCATGTTGATGAAGACCCGCTCAAATGCCAGCTTATCCAGAATTTCTATGCGTCGCAGATTGCCCCCGATGCCTTGTCTGAAAGGCAGCGTCTTGAGCTGGAGAAACTGGGCGATCGCTC
>SKNT01000125.1 GCA_007120385.1 Balneolales bacterium | reverse complement strand
ATTCACCTGTTATGCTGTCCAAATCAATTCCCCTGTCAAATATTGCAATCACGACATCCGGGCTTCCTTTTGTAATGCCCCATGCTTTAGTGATGTTAATACTCAACTTTCGGAGTTCAATGTAACCCTTTCCTTTTCAAAGGAAAAGGCGTGTAACCATGGGTGAGACTGATAAAAAGTACCAATCAGATCAATCGCTTGCTCCAATAACTGACCCTGACCTTGGCGGGCAATTAGTTCCAGAACTTCTATCAGTATCAGTTGAATACATACCTGAATACCCAACATCTGTAATTCACGGACATAGGTATAAAATAACCCCGGTATCGTCCGTTCATCGGTGCACTGTCGCCGATAATATTCCAGCATCATATAGCGTAGCAAGACAATACTTGTGTGAGCAATCAGACCGGCATAGTTTCGCAATTGAAACTCCCTGGCCAGCCCCAATTGCTGCTTGGCCTGTTTGAAAAAGACCTCTATGGCCCAGCGTTTGGCATAAATTTGGCAGATTCGTTCCGGTGAGATGGAGATATCTGTACTGGCCAATGCCAACCATCGCTCAGGGTTACGTCTGTCACACATGAATACGATACGCACCCTGGGCCCGCTGAGCATATCCACGAGGATCGAACCGATAATTTGGTGCTCATTTGATTTTTTTTGACGCTTACGACTTTGAACCTTCTCATACAGACCCTTGAGCTGATAGATACGCTTGCCATGACGAAAACTGATTTTGCCGGAGTTCTTCAACATACAAACCACCGGCAGGTGCCGGCTAAGTTTGTGCAACAGGCCGGCATGGGCAAACCAGCTGTCGAAGACCAGATAGTCCGCCGTAATTCCGGCCTTTAATGCTCGATCCAGCATATTCAGTGTCTGGTCGGTAGCTTTGCTAATAGCCGCCAAACACCGTTTCCCCAAATGAGTTCTCAGATCCACGTTGGGTTGATCTCCCAAACGTTTGTGGGCATCCCCATTACTGAGCAATTCAAAGTCTACAGGCACCAGGCTGTGTCCATCACTCCATGCAATGGTCAGCATACGATAACCACGATAATATGTATGGCTGCTATGATCGAAATGCCGGCCCAGGTATTCCACTTTCTTACTGCGATCACGTTTATAGGGACTGTCGTCGACAATGATAACCCGATCCTGTGACCGGCAGGTCAGCGGTTCTAATTCTTCGATAAGGCGCAGGGTGGCCATCATGACCAGGGTCCTCCAGTTGTAGGATGTTTGCGCCAGAAAATCATAAAAGGTACTTCGATGAGGCAGTTCATTATCTGAGCCGTGAAGTTGATAGACACGCAGGTCGATAAAAGGCAAAACAAGGAGCAGTTGCAAGAGCCAATCCACCGTAACGCCGGATCGCTTTTTTATTCCGGCTTGACGAAGCGTCTTGCCCGGACAAAATTGCTTGACCCATGCTGTGAGCCAGGTGATGTTTTTGATCGTGCATATTTGTAAATTGGTATCCATGAGAATAAGTTCTAACTGGTTGTATTCTAATTGTTTATGGTACTTTTAAAATACAAAAACCAGAGGACTTATTCTCTTTTATTTTATTGATTTACAATAAGTTATCGGTTTTTTAAACCACCATTCTGAACTCCGAAAGTTGAGTTATCAGCAGAGCGAATTGTAAATGCAAATTCTTCTCGATAAAAAAGCCCGGACTGCTCTCACAGCACCGGGCTTGCTCTTTCCTCCTGTTGCGTCAAGAAGAAGGGATCTTGTTTTTCGAAAGATCTATTTCACGAAAAGCATCTCGCGATAGGATGGCAGCGGCCAGTAATCGTCCGGCACAAGCTTTTCCAGCTTGTCCGAAAGCACACGGACCTTGTTCATTTCTGGCAGCACCACTCGGGAAAGGTGATCGGCTTTCTCGGGGATGGTGTCACCTCCCAGATCCTCATTGACCTTGCGCAATTTATCGACGGCAACAAGCAGTTGGCTCAGCACCGTGTTGACTTCTTCGGCCAGGGTCTTTGTGGATGTGATGTCGAGCCCGCTCGCCTTTCCTCTGTCGTTGACCGCGAGTATTTCGTTGAGATAGCGGATGGTGGCCGGGACAATCATCGTCCGGACAATGTCCTCGGTGGTTTCCGCTTCAATGTTCAGCTTATAAAAGTACTGTTCCAGATAGATTTCGAGCCTGGATTCAAGCTCTTTTTCGGAAAGTACGTTGTACTTCTCAAAGAGCTCAATACTCTTTTCCTCGGTGAAGTATGGCAGGGCCTCCATCGTGGTTTTGAGGTTGAGCAGCCCTCTTTTGGCCGCCTCTTCCTGCCAGTCGTCCGAGTAGCCGTCACCATGAAACAGAATGGGATCGATCTCACGGAACGTATTGTGAAGCACCGTTTCCAGAGCGGCTTCCAGATCGCTGCCGCTGCTCATCTCCGTTTCGAGCGCGGTGGTCATCTGATCTATCGCACTGGCAACGGCGGTATTGAGCACCGTCATCGGAAATGATACGGTCTGCTCGGACCCGACGGCACGGAATTCAAACTTGTTTCCTGTAAATGCAAACGGTGAGGTCCTGTTCCTGTCGCCGGCGTGCTTGGGAATGGTCGGCAGCACCGGAATTCCCAGGCCGAGAAGTCCGCTTTCCTTGGTTGTCTTCGCCTTGCCCGACTTGATTTGTTCAACGATATCGTCCAGCTGCTCGCCAATATACGCCGAAATGATGGCAGGCGGCGCCTCATTGGCACCAAGCCGATGATCATTTCCGGCACTTGCAATCGATGCCCGAAGCAGCCCCTGATGTTCATATACCGCCTTCAGTGCGGCGGCAAAAAAGAACAGAAACTGCATGTTGTCGTGCGGGGTATCACCCGGTTCCAGCAGGTTGTTGCCTTTGCTGGTAACCATCGACCAGTTGGCATGCTTGCCGCTTCCGTTAAGTCCGGCAAACGGCTTTTCATGGAGCAGGCAGACCAGGCCATACTTCCTGGCAATGCGTTTCAGCGTGATCATGGTCAGCTGCTGATGATCGGCAGCCACATTCGCCTTTTCAAATATCGGGGCAATTTCGTACTGGCTCGGCGCCACTTCATTGTGGCGGGTTTTCACCGGAACACCAAGGCGGTACAACTCCCGCTCCGCTTCCAGCATGAAGGAGAGAATCCTGTCAGGGATCGATCCGAAGTAGTGATCGTCCAGTTCCTGGCCCTTGGGAGGTTTGGCACCGAACAGGGTGCGTCCGGATGTGAGCAGGTCGGGACGGCGATAGTAGTACTCCTGGTCGATCAGAAAATACTCCTGCTCGAATCCGCCTGTGGCATTGACCCAGGTCACATCATCCTCGCCAAAAAGTTTCAACGTTCTGAGCGCCTCCTTGTTAAGTGACTCGATGGAGCGAAGCAGAGGCGTTTTGAAATCCAGGGATTCGCCTTTCCAGGAAGCAAAAACCGACGGGATGCAGAGAGTGGAACCATTGCCGTTTTCAATGATGAATGCCGGTGAAGTCGGATCCCACGCCGTATAGCCGCGAGCTTCAAAGGTGGGACGCAAGCCCCCGCTGGGAAAACTCGAAGCATCCGGTTCGCCACGCATCAGGTCGTTCCCGGAAAACTGGGTAATGGCTCCCCCTCCCTGATTGGGAGTGATAAAGCTGTCATGCTTTTCGGCCGTGGCACCGGTAAGCGGCTGAAACCAATGGGTATAGTGCGTTGCCCCTTTTTCAGTAGCCCACTCCTTCATAACCACCGCAACCGCATCAGCCACTTCAAAATCCAGGGGCGCATTGTCACGGATGGTTTTCTTGAGCACTTTCCAGACCGACTTGGGAAGACGCTCCTTCAGGGTATCTATGGAAAGACAGTTTTCACCAAAAATTTCAGCAATATTCATATTCATTTTACCGGATCCGTTTCTGGCAAGCAGCGTCGATTCCGCTTTTCTTACAGCTTCCAGTGCATCGAATCTCCTATACAATTTGCTCATGAAAAATCACTCCAGGTTTTTTGTTCCGTTTTTCAATTTTGAGACAAGACTAATATAAACCATAATAAGACAAAATCCATATTTTTTTAATCAAAAAATATTTTTTGACTTAAATTTTCATATCCTAAACAATAATTGCTTTATATAAAGCAAAAAAGCGCTTCCAACATCCGGGGTAATATTCTCTATGATGTTTTACGTATTTTGAAGGCATCCTTATCTTCTCCGATACCGTTGCATAATGAAATTCTCTGTCTGGATTGAAGCGGCCCGTCTCAGAACGCTACCGGCATCACTGATTCCCGTGCTGGTTGGCGGCTCACTGGCATGGAACCATGGCCTGTTCCACGGTCCCGCTACGCTTGTTGCCCTTTGCTGTGCCATTCTCATTCAAATAGCCACCAACTTCGCCAATGACTATTTTGATTTTCGCAACGGAGCAGATACCGACGACCGTGTCGGGTTCACCCGGGCTTCATCATCCGGTGAAATCGCCCCCAATATCATGCTCGGCACAGCGCTGATTACCTTTTTTCTCGCCTTCCTGCTTGGTCTCTATCTCGTTTTCCTTGCCGGATGGCCTGTCCTTGTGATCGGCATTCTCAGTATAGCTGCCGGACTGCTCTACACAGGAGGACCGTTCCCTCTCGCCTACAATGGTTTGGGCGACCTGTTCGTCTTTCTTTTTTTCGGACTTGCAGCGGTCATGGGCACCTATTATGTCAACGCCCTGCAATGGTCGGCAGAATCCTTCTGGGCTGCCCTGGCTGTTGGCGCACTGTCAACCATGATCCTGACGGCAAACAACTACAGGGATGTCCATACGGATCGGAAAGCCGGTAAAAAAACCCTGGTTGTATTGCTGGGCGAGCGCTTTACCCGGTGGCAATACCTTCTGCTCGCACTGCTGGCCTTCGCAGTACCGCCATATTTCTATTTCCGTGAGTCGTACGACCCGGTTATATTGCTCCCCATGATCCTGGTCATTCCAGCCTTGTTCCTGATCCATCGATTCTGGAAGGAGACCCGAAAAGAGCAGTTCAACATGATCCTGGTAAAGACCGCCCAGTTCATGACCGCGTTTGGATTTCTTTTCTCCCTGGGTGTCATCTTATCCCGGTAACAAACCAACACATCCGAACCTGAACCAATGAAGCACGAGCAGCTGACACTACTTCACTACACCATACCATTCCGGAAACCGTTTCGCACTGCTGCTGGTGATATCGTGGAACGCAAAGGGTTTCTGATAGGTGACGGACATGGAATCTGGAGCGAAACAGCTCCACTGCCCGGTTTTTCCACGGAGTCGTACGATGATGCCAAATCGTTTCTCGTGGAGCATGGTCAGAGTATACGATCCGCATTCCGGGACCGCTCCCTGGACCGTTTTCTGGAAGATGACCGTCTTAAACCCGAACTTTCCCGTCTTCCTTCCGTACGTTTTGGCCTGTCCATGCTCTCTGAGCAGCAGAAAGCCATTGCTGCCAGGCAGCCCCTGTACACCTACTGGAAGAACCTGCTGTTTCCAAAGCCGTCGCGCAACCGGGTCGTACCCGTAGAGGGATATGTCCGATGCAATGCTCTTGCCGGGGTCATGGACGACGAAAAACGGCATCAGGTAATCCGCTTCCGCAAGGAGTGCGGCTTCCGGACAGTCAAACTGAAAGTACCCGCGGATCCGGACGAGGCACTGGAAATGATTCGCAATACCTGCCGGACGTATCCAGACCTGGTATTCCGGTTTGATGCAAACAAATCTTTTACCATTGACCAGGCCTTGAAACTTTTCGGCGGATTGCAGTCGATTTGGGAAAAGGAAGAGCTGCCCCGAAATATCGCCTACATTGAGGAGCCGCTGGCAGATCCGTCCCCCGAGGCACTTTCACAGTTGCGGTCATATGGCTTCCCGCTTGCCTTGGATGAATCGGTTCGCACCCCGGAAGACATCCGGTTACTGGAGTCCCATGCAAGTGTGACACAGCTGGTCATCAAGCCCATGCTGTTCGGTACCTTTGCCGAACTCCAGGCCCCACTCCGAAGCAAACTGGCGGTCGCAATTTCCTCAACTTTTGAAACGGCAATCGGCCGACGGCTTCTGGCACATCTTGCCGCCGTCAGCAATGTCAAACGGGAAACGGATCATGGCCTGGATACCGGCTCTCAGCTCCAGGTGGATTTCCCGCCACGGGAATCCGGCCCGCATATACACCTCGGAGAAAATGCCGGTCTTGGACTCCAGCCGGATATCCGCAAGAAATGGCTCGCCCCTGTCAAGGATTTCTGATCAGCCGGATGAGTCCAAGAAGATCACATAATGCAGACTCCTATTTGCCTGGGCATGGCCATCATTCCTCCGGTTGGTTCCGGGACGATGCATTGTTTCTGACTGATGGCAGGCGAGCCGTCCGTTACCGCGAATTGCCTCAGCTCATCCACACGGCGGATCAGCACCTGCAAAACCATCACCCGGATATCGTAAAGAGCTGGAAGGATGATCCCACACCCCAAGCATGGTTCGGCATTGATACAACCCGGCGATTTGAAGCCATATTGTGGATGGTGTACTGCTGGGTTCGGAACATACCCTTTGTGCCTTTTGCTCATTCGTACATGGAACCGGTTTCGCTCCTCCAGCCTGATTTTCTTGTACTTACTACCCCTGAAACCAAAACCGTTTTGGCAACAGCCGGCATGTCTTCGGCCGATGGCAACAAACCGGTCTCCGGCATCTTATTGGCTCCAAACATTTTACCGGATCAACCCGCTGCCGGGAAGCCTGATGACGCCATGCCAGATCTGCCGGTTGGTTTTCTTGACGACCTGTTTGATCAGCCAGACGGCCTTTTTTGCGGCCTAACCACCTCTGGCAGTTCCAGTCGTCCAAAAAGAGTTGCACTTCTTCGACGCAATATGATTGCAGCCGCCATCAATGCTTTCATGGACGATGACCGGCACCGGGACACACATGCCAGAACCAGAACACCCGATGATGGCTCAATGAACCCGTCCCCGGATAGCAAAGGGGATTATTCCAGGGATAACACCGGGGATCACTCCGGGAATAATCATTTGTGGGGAAACTGTCTTCCGCTCTATCACACGGGTGGCCTGACCATTGTTTTCCGGGCGCTGCTCAATGGAACCGGACTGTACTTGTGGGATCGCTTCGATCCGCAGGTTCTGGTGCGTGATATCAAAGAGTGCATCGGAATCCAGAGGATTTCACTGGTGCCGACCATGCTTTTACGCCTTCTGGATTTCTGTTCGAAAGACGGCATATCCCCTCCGGATTCTCTTGATATGGTACTGATTGGGGGCGGACCGGCTGAACCCAAACTGATTTATGATGCCCAAAAAGCCGGCTGGCCGGTCTGTTTCAGCTATGGCATGACCGAAACTTGTGGACAAATCGCAGCACAGACCCGAGACGGACCTGATCCCCATGGATCGGTGGGCAAGCCCTTTCCCGGGCATGAGGTGATGATCACAGACGAGCACGGAAGACAGGTACAGCGCGGCAAAAGCGGGCTGCTTCGGATCCGCGGCCCCCAGGTCTTGCCCGGCTATTTAAATGCCGACCGGCAGATCATCGCATCCGGATCGGGTCCGGATCCGCAGGGATGGTTTGAAACCGGCGACTATGCCCGCATGGATGTGGACGGACACCTCTTCATAGAGGCACGACGGACCGACCTGATCATATCTGGCGGCCAGAATGTCAATCCGGTGGAGGTAGAGGATATCCTTCGAAAATGTCCGCAGATAAGTGATGTCGCTGTAACCGGCATATCCGATGAGGGGTGGGGACAGATTGTGGTTGCCTTCATTGTGCCAGATGAAAGCACAGTTGGCGGGTTCACAGTTGATGAGAGCACGACACGTGAGAACTTCTCCAGGTCCGGGGACTCCGCATTTGACAAAAAGCAGAAGGCCGCTTATGCAGGGTTGAAATCAGCCGTGAACAAATTCGCCGAAGGAAACCTGAGACCTCATCAGCGTCCGAAACGGCTGCTGTTCATTTCCTCCATTCCGCGCACCTCACTCGGGAAAACCGAGAGAAACAAACTGCAGGAAATGGCTACAGACCTGCTCGCTTGAAAATGATGTCCACATTCCGGGAGTGATAACCGGGATCAAATGCTTCATGCAGCTCTTCTGGCCCCAGATGCGAGGTAATCATTTTGCTCTTTTCGACCAGTGCCCGGAACGGCATTTTCTGCTCCCAGGCCTGCATCGCCAGCGGCTGGACAAGATCGTAGGCATCCTCCCTGGACATGCCCTTTTCAATGAGCATCAGCAGCAGCCGCTGTGAAAAAACCAGCCCGTGTGTCCTGTTGATATTCTCTTTCATGTTCTCCGGATATACGACAAGGTTTTCGAGCACTCCTGAAAACCTGTGCAGCATGTAGTCCAGCAGAATCAGTGCATCCGGAATAATAATTCGTTCAGCCGCTGAATGGGAAATATCACGCTCATGCCAAAGGGGAATGTTCTCATAAGCCGTGACCATGTATCCCCTCAGCACCCGGGCGCAACCCGTGATGTTTTCCGAACTGACCGGATTGCGTTTGTGAGGCATGGCCGAGGAACCTTTCTGCCCTTTGAGGAAACGCTCCTCCACTTCCCTGGTTTCCGTTTTCTGCAAATGCCGGATTTCGACAGCGATTTTTTCCAGACTCGAGCCGATCAGCGCAATGACGGCCATATAATGAGCGTGACGGTCCCGCTGCAACGTCTGTGTTGAAACCGGTGCAGGCGTGAGACCGAGCAATTCACAGGTGATCGATTCCACTTCCGGAGGAATATTTGCAAATGTACCCACCGCACCGGAGAGCTTTCCAAATTCCACTCCTTTTGCCGCATGTCCGAAACGGTCTCTGTTCCGCTTCATTTCCTCGAACCAGAGCGCACATTTCAGCCCGAATGTCGTCGGTTCGGCATGGACACCGTGAGTTCGGCCCATCATAACCGTGTATTTGTGCTCTCTTGCCTTGTCCGCGAGTACCAATGACATCCGGTCCAGCCCGTCATGAATAATACGGTTTGCCTGGAGCAGGCGCACTCCCATGGCGGTATCCACTACATCTGTGGAAGTCAGACCATAGTGAACCCATTTTTTTTCCTCTCCAAGCGACTCTGAAACGGCGCGGGTGAATGCGACTACATCATGTCGGGTCTGCTCCTCGATTTCATGGATGCGCCCTATGTCAAAACGGGCATTGGCTTCCATTTTAAGGATATCCCCTTCAGGAATAACACCCAGCCGGCTCCATGCCTTGCATGCCGCAATTTCAACGTCGAGCCATGACTGGAACTGGCTCTCTTCAGTCCAGATGGAGGCCATTTCCTCACGTGAATACCTTTCAATCATGATAATTCAAAAAGCTTTGGAATAATTTTGGATTCAGTCTTCACCGGGTGCGGATTTTTTCAGGGTTTCATCGAGGACTTTTACCTCGACCTTTGACAACCTGTTGTTTTCCATTTCCTCAACCTTGAGTTCCAGTCCCTTGAACGCCATGGTCTCTCCTTCCTCAGGAATACGTTCAAGCAAATGATAAATCAGACCTCCAAGGGTTTCGTACTCGTCATCATCGGATGTCAGTTCCATGGACAGGATATCGGCCATGTCGTCCAGATCAATCTTCGCATCAAAAACATAATTGCCCGATTTTTTCCTGGTAAACAGCTCCACCGTCTCGGTATATTCATCGGTGATCTCCCCGATAATCTCCTCCAGAACATCATCCAGTGTGATAATGCCCTCGGTTCCACCATACTCGTCGACGACTATGGCAATATGGGTTTTTTCCCTCTGGAAATCGCGTAACAGATCATCCAGTTTCTTTGTAGTGGGTATAAAAAGCGGCTTTCTTGCCAGTGTCTTCCAGTTGATCGCCGCCTCCCCTAGATCGGTGTTGATATACGGCAGCAAGTCTTTTGAGTGGATTATTCCAATAATGTTGTCCAGGTTCTCCTCATAGAGGGGTAGTCTCGAAATGCTTTTTTCGCGGATAAGATCAAGCACTTCCTGAAGTGTGTTCCTGGTATTGATGGCAGAAATATTCACCCTTGAGGTCATGATCTCCCGGACATAGGTGTTCCCGAATTCAATGACATTTTCGATGATCTCGCGTTCATCGCCATGGATGGATCCATGCAGCTCCCCTACCTCGGCAATAGCCTTAAGGTCTTCACTGGAAAAACTGTCTCCATGGCGGGGTACGCTTTTCTCGAGAAAACGGGTGCTTCGAGATATGAGGCGGGACAACGGGCCGAAAATGACGAAAAAGACGTAAAGAAGGCCACTGAGCTTCCGGGATACGGCCAGCGGTTTGTTCAAGGCGAGCAGCTTGGGAGCAATTTCTGCCAGAATCACAATTAAAAATGTAAGCACGATAATCTCTACCGTGAAAACAATGACCTGTGGCAATCCAAACAACGCCACCAGCCGGCCGGTCACAACGGCCGCACCAACCGCTGTTATTATATTGGCAAAGGTGTTCCCTATAAGTACCGTTGCCAGCAGCTGTCGCGGCTTTTCCAACATGTAAAGCACGCGGGTCAACGACCGGTCCTTTTCAGAACTTTTTATGGCTTTGCGGTCCACCTTTTTGTCCAGTGAAAAGAAAGCCACCTCCGCGCCCGAAAAGAATGCCGAGAAGACAAGTCCCAGCAGTATGATGACAATCAGGACAATGAAATCAACCGGATTGGTCAGCAGCGTATCAAACGTACTTCCCTCCGCCGTTTCCCAGATACGGCCGCCGGCATCCACAATCTGTAACACAAATATGTTATCCAACAGGGTTTATAGTCGGTAAAGTAACAAGTCTCTCAAATCTAACCACAATCCAAGTTGCATGCAACGCTGCTGATTTCCACTGGGCAGGCGGACAAGACGGACCGTGGTGTGACACCCGGTTCGTCTTGTCATGCCCTTCAAACGATATGGACAGGCCCGGTTCTAATCAGAACGGCAGGTCATCATCCTGGTCAGCGCCGTCACCGGGCTCGAATTCCTTGGCGTCGTTGACCGAAAGCTCCTCTTTGCGTGCAGATTCATATCCACCGCCGGAGTCCATCCTGCTGTCAAGCACTTGCATGTTCAGTGCCTTGATTTCGGTCATGTACTGCTTCTGGCCGTCCTTGTCCTCCCATGACCGGGTCTGGATCGGTCCTTCAAAGTAAACCAGAGAACCTTTCTTGAGCAGCTGCTGACAGTTTTCCGCAAGCCGGCCCCACGCAACTACCCGATGCCATTCGGTGGTTTCCTGCAGCTCACCGTTGCTGTCCCGGTATTTTTCGTTGGTGGCCACCCTTATGTTGGCCAGCGCTGTATTGTTCTGTGTGTAACGAACTTCGGGATCGGCCCCGAGTCGTCCAATAATCATTGCTTTATTAAGTGATCCCATAATCTTTTTGTTACGTTCCAGGTTGCCTTAGGTATGCAATAGACCCGAAAGCGGCCTATTCCTTACAAGCAGCCACCCGTATTTTGATTGCCCATTTGTTGCATCTGTCAAAATGGTACACATTCCCATGGCCATATTCAAAGAATGTTTCAAATGATTCAGGAATAAACGCCTGTACGCTCCATTTCCATGAGTTTTTGGATGCGGAGGGCCGTGTCGGGATGTGTGGAGAACAGGCGGCTCATGCCACGGGCTGAAAACGGGTTAACCGGAAACATATGGGCGGTGGAACGCTGTGCGGTCTCGGAGGCCTGCATAGGCGTGCGCTCCACCGATGCCTGGATTTTCCGCAAGGCGCTGGCCAGACTTTCGGCACTTCCACAGATTTCGGCACCCACACGGTCAGCCTCGAATTCCCTGGTACGCGAAATCGCTGACTGAAGCATGGCCGCAGCCAGTGGCGCCAGAATCAGTGTCAGAAGCACTACTACGATGTTGGGACCATTGCCGCCGCCGCGTCCGATGGGGAAAAAGATGGCAAACTGGGCAATCATGGTGATCGCACTCACAACCGTGGTGACGATCGTCTGAGTGAGGATATCCCTGTTCTTGATGTGAGCCAGCTCATGGGCCATCACACCGCGGAGTTCGCGCTCATTCAGACTCTGCAATATTCCCTGTGTTGCTGCAACGGCCGCATTCTTTGGATTCCGTCCCGTCGCAAAGGCATTGGGCTGCTGCTGCGGGATGATATACACTTTGGGCATCGGCAGACCGGCATTTTGCGCCAGCTCTTCCACCATGCTGTAGAACTTCGGGGCATTATCCCGGTTCACTTCCTGGGCCCGGTACATTTTAAGCACGAGCTTGTCCGAGTACCAGTAGCTGAAAAAGTTCATCGACAGGGCAATCACCAGAGCGATGATCATGCCGGTCTGTCCGCCCAGCAATCCGCCTATAAGTAAAAAAAGCAGCGCCACTAGCGACATGAGAAACACAGTCCTGATAGTGTTCTTGATCATTTCGATTTTCCTCCTTTTAAATAATGATTCAAACAGTTCGTTTCCATAATCGGATATATAACATACGCGGATATTAATTTATTTTTCCGATGAATTAACAGTTTTCATGCCCCGGGCATTTCAAAATTTTACAGTATCATTACTTCTTTTTCCTTATTCTTTTTGAATCACATTGTAATTGAGCACAGTCTTGCGGACTGTGACGGCTTATTTGCTGAACCACTCCCAAACGTTTCCGTACCGGACGTGCCCGGCCGCCCTATCCTCAATACGCTCTATTCGCTATCGAAATCACTTTAACATTTCTAAATTTCTTACATCATGTCACAAAAGAAGGCTTCAAAAAACGGCGCTTTCAGCCGGCGGGATTTTCTCAAAACCGGTGCGCTTTCAGGTATGGTCCTGGGATCCGGCACCCTGCTTGGCGGTTGTGCATCCGGAAACGGAAGTGCCCGTCCCGGCGATGCAAAGAACATTATTTTCATGGTCAGCGACGGAATGAGTTCCGGCACCCTGACCGCAGCCGACCATTTCCTTCGCCGCAATCACGGCCGCCCATCCCACTGGATTTCCCTGTATGAACAAAACAGGGTCGTCCGCGGACTCATGGACATGACCTCCGGATCCTCCATCGTGACCGACTCAGCGGCCGCATCCTGCTCCTGGGGATGCGGCAGGCGCCTGGTCAACGGGCGCGTCAACATGACCGAGGACGAGCAGCCACTCAAGCCCATCCTCAAAATCTTCCGCGATGCCGGCAAGGCAACCGGCCTGGCTACCACCACGACCATCACCCATGCCACCCCGGCAGGGTTCGGAGCCAACGTCATGGCCAGGGGTGAAGAACCCACCATAGCCACCCAGTATCTTGAAAGGGGCTACGACGTGCTTCTTGGCGGTGGAAACCGATTCTATAGTGCTGAACACCGCGAGGATGGACGAGACCTCTACAGCGAATATGCTCAAGCCGGATACAAGGTGGTCCGCAAAAAAGAAGAACTGAAGGCATTCAACAGCAGTGAGAAACTGCTGGGCATCTTCTACGACAGCCACGTGCCCTACACGCTCGATCATATGAACACCGAAGAGTACCGGCGCGACATTCCTACACTGGCGGAAATGACCGAAAGCGCAATCAATCGGCTGTCGCAGAACCCGAACGGCTTCATCCTTCAGGTGGAGGGCGGACGGGTGGACCATGCCGCACACGGCAACGACGCCGCCGGCCTCATCTACGACCAGATCGCCTTTGATGACGCCATCGCCAGGGTGCTGGAGTTTACCGAAAACCGGGACGACACGCTGGTCATCATCACCACCGATCACGGCAACGCCAATCCCGGCCTGAATGGTGTCGGATCCGGCTACGGTGAAAGCGAGCCCCGCTTTGACCGTCTGGCCGAATTCCGCCACACCAACAACTGGTTCCTGCCGCAGCTCGACGAAAACAGTTCGGTCAGCCGCATCCGCGAACTGGTTGAATACGCCACAAAAATCGAGATCCGTCGCGACGAGGCCGAAATCCTGCGAAAGGCCTACGCCCGTGAGTATGAGAACCTGCACCGGATGATGAGCCGCCCTTGGCCCGTAATGGGTCAGATCCTGGCCAATTATCTGGCCTTCAACTGGATCGGCACCTCACACACCTCGGATTACGTGGAACTTGCCGCCTACGGACCGGGCAGCGACCGCATCGGCCCGTTCACTAAGAACACTGACCTGTTCCATCTCATGGTGGAGATGGCCGCTGTTCAGGCCTATCAGGAGGCATGAATTTTGAAGAATCCGATTCTTCATGATCTGCAAGAGTCATGACCGATAAGCATCCGTGTCCCCTCACGGATGCTTTTTTTTGCCTGCCACGTTCACAAAGCGTCGGTCCGATCCGCGCAGATTGGCACCAGATATGCGGATATTCCGTTTCATGCCATCAAATTTCGCCCGCTTGACGGTACTGCGCCGAAACAGCCTGCGGTATTCCTGCAAGTCCAGTTCTTCCCAGTAGTCAATGTCCTTTTCCGCCGTCTCCGGCCTGGCAAAGAGGCGCTCCTCCGATCCGCGCCGCGCCTTGCGGTTCCACGGACACACATCCTGGCAGATATCGCATCCAAAAATCCACTCGCCCATCTGGCGGTGATACTCCTCCGGAATCTCTTCGCGCAGCTCGATGGTAAAGTAGGAGATGCATTTGCTGCCGTCCACTTTGTAGGGCTCATGGATGGCATCTGTGGGACAGGCATCTATACACCTGGTACAGGTGCCACAATGGTCCGCCACCGGGTTGTCATAGTCAAATTCCGCATCCAGGATCATCTCACCAAGGAAAAACCAGGATCCCCATTCGCGGTTCAGCACATTGGTGTGCTTTCCGAGCCACCCGACACCCGATTCCACGGCCCAGGCCTTGTCCAGCACCGGAGCCGTATCCACAAAAACACGCCCTTCCACCTTGCCGGTAACCGACTCCGTGAAGGCGAACAGTTCGAACAATTTCTCCTTGAGGACCATGTGGTAGTCCTCGCCCATGGCATACTTTGAAATTTTCGGCTCCTCCGAGGCAAGCTGCCGCCCGGCAAGATCCGGCTGGTGATAGCTCATCATCACCGAGACGACCGATTGCGCTCCCGGGACCAGCCGGCGCGGATCCAGACGTTTGTCGAAGTGGTTTTCCATGTAGGCCATTTTTCCGTGCCGCCCCTCCCTGAGCCACTGCTCCAGCCGGCTCTCCTGCTCCTCCAGGCGGCGCGCCCTGGCAAAACCGACGGCGTCAAAACCCAGGCGCAGCGCTTCCTGACGGACCATCTCCGTACGTTCGGTGGTATTTTTCGCCATTCCGGTCATGCCGGTCCTTCATTTTTTGGATGCGTTGTCACCGGGATCCTCCGCACGGGATTCAACATCCGGTTCCGTGACCATGTCTGTATCCGTGTCCGTTTCCGCATACGCTTTCATCAGTTCCTCACGGAGCAACTCCCGGAAGTGATCCTCGTCCTCGGCCAGATCCCGCAGCTTCCACTGCTGCACGCGCACCTGCTGCTTGACGATTTCCAGGGAGCGGTCCATTGTGTCAACGACCAGCCGGTTCAGTTCGGTATCCTCTTCCTTGAGCAGGATGGCATCAAAAAGCACATCGGCCGTCTCGTTGATCAGGACACGGTTCCGATTCGATGCCAGATCCTGCATGATGCCGTTGATCACGCTGAACACCATGTCCGCAATGGCCTTCTCCACGGTGTTCCTGAACAGCGACCCGAACACCGGGATCAGTTCCAGCCTCGCGAACTCCTCGTTTTCGTCCACAGCGGTGTTGATACGCTCCTGCACATACTGGCGGATATCCTCACGGTACCCTTCGTAATTGTTGTTGGCCACTTTCTCGATGCGGTGGGACATCCACTCCACCAGTGATTCACGCTGCGGCATGACTACCTCGTTGACGATCCGGTCGACGACAGGTCCTCCGTTGCGTACTTCGCGCTGGATATCGCTCAGGATGTTGAGTGTGACACGGTCGGAGAGTTCCTCTATGAGAATGCCGTGATATTTCCGGATGAAACGGACTACCGCGGTATCGCGGAGGTCGATGATCCCGTGTTTCTGAAGCCGGTAAGTGATGGATATGATGCGGAGAAGGCGCAGGAACCGGAATCCGCCCACCGGTATGCACCCCAGCAGATCGTAAAAATGGATAAAGGGGAAGAAAAACCAGCGGTGATAGATCCGGTGGTAAACCGCCAGGCCCCAGCGGATGAAAAATTCGGTCAGGAACACCGAAACAAACATCAGGTCGATGAGAATGAAACGGGGGTGGATGGTGGCCGCATACATATCGGTGAAATCCGGGGCCACTCCGTGCAGGTAACTGCGAATCAATTCATATTCAAACAGCCAGTCGAAGACAATCCATGCCAGGTTGACCACAAGCAGGGCGATCATCAGGAAATCCAGGAAAAAAAAACCTATTTGCCCGCTCCTAACGGATTTGCTTTGTGACATACTCGATCTTGGTTGATCAGTTGTGGACGTGGACACCGGACAAAACCGTCAATAGGCAGATATTCTGTCCTTAAGATGCTTGTTCAGCAATTCCCTTGCACGAAAAATGTGGGCCTTGACCGTTCCCAGCGGAAGTGCCAGTTCTTCGGCAATCTCCTCGTAACTCATTTCCTGCATGTGGCGCATCCGAACAACGATCCGGTATTTCTCGGGCAGAGCTTCCACCGCATCGCGCACCATACTGCGACGCTGTTTCACGATGATTTCCCGGTCTGTGTCCGCCGACTCATCCGCCAGTTCCATATGCATCTCGCCGTCTTTGCCCTGCACCGGCTCGTCGATGGAAAGTGTGCTGAGTTTCTTCTTCCGGAGATAGTCGATGCTGTTGTTGGTAGCGATCCGGTATATCCAGGTTGAGAAGGCATATTGCCGGTTGTAGGATTCCAGGCTGTCAAATGCTTTGAGGAACGCCTCCTGGACCAGGTCGTCCACCACATCGCGGTTCCGAACCAGTTTCAGGATGTGGAAGTACAGGGCGCGCTGGTATTTGTCCACCAGTTGCTGATAGGCCTGCTGGTCACCGGCAAGCGCCGCTTCCACAAAGACAAGATCCTTGCGACTGCTGTCCGTTGATGTGTTTTTTTGTGTCACTGCGGCAATGCCTGATGGTTACATACAGGTTCAGAATAATCCATGCAGAACGGAAATATAGCAAGTTTCTGCATCGGATTGTAGCTTCATATTTTTCGGAAGTTCTTCACCCTGCTTGCAGCACAAGTGCCCGCCACTCGTTTTCTCCGCGCTCTTCCAGGCGCTTCATGGAAGCGTAATGCGAACTGGCCAGTATCGCATCCAGATCTTCTTCCATAATCCCGGAAAGCATCAGTATGCCTCCCGGACCCAGATGCCCGGTCAGGGTTCCGGCCAGATCCAGCAGGATATTGCGGTTGATGTTAGCCAGGATCATGTCGTAACGGGCGACGGACGGAATCTGCTCCGTGGAACCGATGCGTATGTCCAGCCGGTCGCTGACGCCGTTGAGCCGGGCATTTTCCAGCGCATTCTCGTAACACCACGGGTCAATATCGATGCCCGCAGCTTCACTTGCTCCCAGGAGCAGGGCCGCAATCGCAAGTATTCCGGTTCCCGTTCCCATATCCAGCACCCGGTCGCCCGGACGTACATGATCCGGCAGGAGGCGAAGCAGCAGACGTGTGGTCTCATGATAACCCGTCCCGAATGCCATTTTAGGATCGATTACAAGGGGTATGCTCTCCGGGGGCAGCTTCTCGTCAGACCAGGTTGGGTGGATGAAGAAACGTCCCACAGAGAGCGGACGGATCGATTTCTCCCACTCCTCGTTCCAGTTTCGCTCCTTCACCGTTTCCTCACCGATGATCTGCCACCGGCCACCCGACTGCTCCTCAAACCAGGCCTCAAAACGCAATTTGATGTTTTCTGTAAATTTATTCTCCGGAATCCACGCTTCCAGCTCCCCTTCCAGCTGCTCAAATCCGTCAAAGCCGAAAGCGATAAGGTCGTCGGCGGCCAGGTCCTGTTCTTCCTTCGGAATCCTGAGTCTGAGCTTCACGTATGTTCTGTTCATGGCATTGAGGGGTTGAATCAGGGGATGGGGATGGGGATGGGGATGCTCCCGGTATGTTCACCGGATCCGGTTGTAAATCAGCTCCAGCAGCACATCGCCTACCGCCTGGAGCGTCTTGGTGTCAATGATATCCATGTCGTCGGCGTGGGTGTGCCAGTAATCCGGAAACGACACGTCCCGTTGCATCGGACGCGGAGGTTTGTGGTGGATGATGTTGATGGTCGGGATGCCGGTTTTGCGATTGATGATCCAGTGGTCGTCGGCAATGGACGATCCCTTCTCATCCAGAAAAAGATCATCGTGCCCCAGCTCACTGGCAATCCGCCAGACTTCATCGACCAGGCGCGGTGCATACTGCATGGAGAACCCCTCCCGGGGGAAGACGGCGTCTCTGGCACCGACCATATCCAGCAGAATTCCGAAACGCGGGCGGTATCCCGGAACCGGCGGGTTGGCCGACCAGTAGCGCGAACCCAGGAAATAGTAGTCAAGGTCGCCTTCGCGCCCGTAATCCTCGCCGTCAAAGAGCAGGATATCCACCCCCACAGGCGGCGGATGGTCGCGGAATATGCGGGCCAGTTCAAGCAGAACGCCCACGCCGCTTCCGCCGTCATCGGCTCCGGGTATCGGCTCATTGCGCCGGCGCGGATCCGGGTCCCTCTCGGCGCGCGGACGGGTATCCCAGTGGGCAAGAAGCATGATCCGGTCGCCCTGGTCCGGGCGGAAAGCGGCAATGATGTTGCTCATTTCATAGGTCTCCCCGGTGTACCCCGTATGGGTGAACGGCTGTACGTAGACGGCCCGCGGTCCCGCGTATTCCCTGAGCTTTCCGGTCAGGTAGTCACGGGTGAGGCGGTGGCCATCCGAGCCCGGATTGCGCGGACCGAAGCCGACCTGTGCGGCGATGAAGTTGTAGGCCGAGTCGGCGTCAAAGGCCGGCACGTCACGTGAGCGTTCGGTGAATGACAGGCGGGGGTCGGATGGATCGTCTCCGCAAGCTGACAGCAGTGACATTGTGAACAAGAGTGTCATTAACCGTAAAAGGGTCCCGGAGCAACCGATCAGGAAACTGTGAACCATCCGCTTGTGCATGATCAGCCCGGTAAATCCTGGTTGTCTGTTTGTGGTTTACTGACGGTCAAGCCGGCTGCTCATCTGCACCTGCGGCGCATACCGATTCCGCCAGCATTGCCGCATTAAGCAAATCCGGTTCGCGAAATGCATCGGCCATGAACTGCACGCCGATCGGCATGCCATCGCGGCTGTGATCGCCGGCTGGTATGCTGATTCCGCATATGCCGGCCAGGTTTGCCGAAATCGTGTAGATATCGGTCAGGTACATCTGAAGCGGATCGTTCACTTTGGATCCCAGTTCAAACGCCGTGGAAGGCGCTGTTGGCGAGATGATGACATCCACCCGGGAAAATGCTTCCTGGAAGTCCTGCTTGATGAGCCGGCGGATGCGCTGCGCTTTACCATAGTAGGCGTCATAGTAACCGGCACTGAGCACATAGGTGCCCAGCATGATCCGCCGTTTCACTTCCGGTCCGAACCCCTCGGTTCTGCTTTGCTTGTAAAGCCGGATCATCAGGGTGTCCAGGTCCTGGCTGTTTGCCGGCCCGCCGGCAGCGACCGCGGCCTCCTCGGCTTTCAGCTGCGCGCGCACCGCCTTCATATCCGCCCGGTGTCCGTACCTTATGCCATCAAAGCGGGCGAGGTTGCTGGACGCCTCCGCCGTGGCCAGCACATAGTAGGCGGCAATAGCGTATTTCAGGTTGGGCAGCCGGATTTCCACCAGTCTTGCACCTTTCTGCTCCATCTTTTTGGCAATATCCATAATCCGGCGGCGAATCTCCGGATCCAGGTCGTCACTGAAATATTCCTCCGGAATGCCGACGGTGATATCGGACCGCATGTTTTCCAGCAGGCCGGGGTAGTCAGGCACCGGTTCGGCAGAGGATGTGGCATCCATCGGATCCTGTCCTGCGATCGCTTTGAGAATGACCGATACATCGTACACCGACCGGGCAAACGGTCCGACACAGTCGAACGATGAGGCATAGGCAACCAGTCCGTGACGGGAGACGCGACCGTAAGATGGCTTGAGTCCAACCACGCCGCAAAATGAGGCGGGCTGACGAATGGAACCGCCGGTATCGCTGCCAAGGGTGGCATGGCACATCCCTGCGGCTACGGCTGCCGCGCTTCCTCCGCTGGAACCGCCGGAGACACGGGAATGGTTCCGGGGGTTGCGGACGGGACCGTACATGGAGTTCTCATTGGAAGACCCCATGGCAAATTCATCCATGTTGAGCCGGCCGATAATGACCGCATCTTCGGCGAGCAGCCGCTCAACAACGGTGGCATCATAGACCGCCTGGTAGGATGCGAGCATTTTCGATGCGCAGGTAGCGGGATACCCCTTCTGGCAGAGGACTTCCTTGATGCCCATCACAACCCCGGCAAGGGACCCGGCCGTACCTGCGGTGATTTTTTCCTGGATTTCACGGGCCCGTACGAGTGCCTGCTCCTTGTGCAGCTGCGAAAACGCATTGATATTCGGATTGTCCCTCTCAATACGGGTCAGGAAACCCGACACAAGTTCCGGCAGGGTAAGCGCTCCGGACTGCAGCTTTGTGCGGGTACGGCAAATTTCAGATAACTTCAAAACGTGAAATGTCCTGGTTCAGATGCAAGTTTTGGTTGAGCTTCATGATTCAAAGAAAAGATGGATGTCTTTGAGGAGCCTCAGTCCTGATTCTCTTCTTTCTTAACTTTCTGCTCTTCCCGTTTTGCCTCTTCGCGTTTTGGTTCCACCGGTTCCTCAGGACCTTTCTCCAGTTCCTTGCGTATATCGCTGGACGCCTTGCGGAATTCGGTAATCCCCTGCCCCAGGCCCCGGGCAAGTTCCGGAATCTTTTTGGCGCCAAACAAAAGAAGCACAACCAGTACGATAACCAGTATTTCAACACCGCCAAATGAGCCCATAAAACAACCTCAAAATTTAATTTAAATACAATCGTTGGTTTTTGTAAAATAGCAAACTTTCACTTCAGGGATAACCCCTGAAAAATTTATTTTATTGTCAAGACGTTAGGGACTTGAATTTTATCAATTTTATTAGTTAATAGTCGACGAAAGATACTAACCCAAAATTTCAGGTAGAGCCATTATGATTTGGACCGTTGAACTTGCTGCGACACTTGAGGATGCACCCTGGCCGGCAACAAGAAATGAATTAATTGAATGGGCCGAGAGAAACGGTTGCCCTCAGCAGGTAATCGACAATCTATACGAACTTGATGAGGAAGACGACACTCCTTATGAAAGCATCGAGGAGATCTGGCCTGACTACATCATGAAAGAGGATTTCTTCCACGGTGAAGAGGATGAGGGATTCGACTACGATGACGTTTGACGTCCTACTACCCGCCTGTCCCGGTTCCTGACCAGAATCATGCCATCCCGTTCCACCCTGATTTGAAATGCTTATATTAAGGTGACGTGACCATTATTCGCCACCATCTATCCGTATCAGTTATCATTGAATCGCCTTCTACGTGTTATATGCCTTTGTTTTCTCCCCGGTCTGATTCTGCCCCTGGTTGGAGATACCGGTGCCCGTGCCTCCATGGCTGAAACAGGAAGCGGGGCGTTCCATGCCCATGCATCCGCACAGGAATCCCGGAACGTGACCCGGGATGACCTTGAAGACGAAGACAAAAGGATTCGCAGAGTGCGCTTTGTCGGCAATCAGTCTTTCAGTGACGGAGAATTGCGATCAATCGTCCGAACGCGCCCGAACCGGCAATTCCTCGGCATACCCGGACTCACCTTCTGGTACCAGCTCAACCGCATATCCAGCCGGATCGGCGAGCCGCCATCCCTTCTTGACCGGGTTGTGCTGGAAAGGGATATTGAGCGGTTGACCAATTTTTATGAATCCAAAGGATACCGCAGCGCCACAATAGATACCAATATCACCTACTTCGACCGGGAGCGCATCGAGATTTCATTCATGATCCGGGAAGGCAGGCAATCGCGAATCCGTGAAATCTATTACAGTGGCATGCCAGAGATGGATTCCGGGAACGATCCGGTAGCTTTCTACAAGAACAGCAACATTGTAAACCGGGCCATCAACGACACATCCTTTCATTCAGGCCAGGCGTTCACCTATGAAAAAATTGCCGAGGAGCGCAACAGAATCATTACCCACCTCAGAAACAACGGCTATGCCTCCGTAACGCGCGACTCGGTCATTGCCATTGTCCGGGAGGATACGGTCCAGACCCTTGAGCATGATATCCTGTTCCGGATTTTCCCGGGACGTGTTTACCAGTTCGGGGATGTGCATGTGGAGCTTCGCGGACCCGACGGACAGCTCGATCAAGTCCGGATGGATACGCTGTCCGGACCGCCGTACACCCGGGAACCCTACCAGATCGTGGTGCACGTGGACGAATCCGCCAAGACCCGCACCGGCCTCATCACACGGCAGGTGCTGTTCCAGCCGGGCAACAGGTACGACAACAGCGCCTATCGCAATACGGTCAACCAGTTCCAGAACCTCGGCATGCTGGTGGTAAATCAGTTCGGACACACACCTGACGGTTCCCTGCCCGATTATTCAAACGATGTGCTTCCGGTCTATGTCAGAATGCAAACTCTCCCCAAGCACAGAATCCAGCTTGATTTTTTCGGTATGAGGCGGCTGGGTTTTGGTGCCGGCGCCGGTGTGCGGTACATCAACAACAACCTTTTCCAGGGAGCTGAGAATTTTGAGGTCGGTGTACAGGGCAATTTTGAATACGTAAGCGGGACCCTGCTCAACAGCACCGAGCTGAGTACGGCCTATACTGTGCAGCGGCTCAATTTCCCGTTCAACCGGCTCGACCAGACCCCGTTTTTCCTGAATGCCAGCACCCGCTACCGTTTCAGCTGGGCGCAAAGCCGGCAGGAAAACTTCACCATCAATGCCAACTTCCGCTTCAACAACCAGTTCGAAGTGCGGCACCGTCCCCAAATGGCCAGTTTGCTGGACCTCATTGAGCTGGACTGGCTTGATGCATCCGCAACATCCGAGTTTGAGCGCAACCTGCGCGACCGTTTTGACGAAATCATTGTGGAACGTATCCTGGAGGACTTCAATCCGCAGTTCAGCTCCATCGTTCGCTACACGTTCCGGTTTGCCAAGACCGATCTCATAAAGAGGGACTACGGATTTTTCAGCGAATCTTCGATTGAACTTGGCGGTACCATACCCTTTCTGATGGACAGGTTCCTCTTTGAGCCAGGCGATGTTCAGGGCACCGTTCCTTCGCTCAGTCTGAGTGACAGCACCTTGACCTACAGCCAGTTTGTCCGCGTTTCCTTTGACTACCGGAACTACACTCCGATCCTTGAAAACGGCACATTTGCCTGGCGGGCATTCGCAGGTTATGCCCATGCCTTTGGAGTGACGCAGCAAATTCCCCTGAACAGACGCTTTTTTGCCGGTGGCAGCAATGATATCCGCGGATGGCCGCCGCTGCGACTGGGTCCGGCCGACCTGGATGCTTCGGCCGGTGAAGTGCCCATCAACGGAGGCGATATCAAACTGGCCGGATTCCTGGAGTACAGGCACATTCTTTTCCACAACTTCCTGAGCACGAACTGGGGAATCGCCGGTTTCACTGATTTCGGCAACATCTGGTACGGGACGCGAAGCCCTTTTGATGAGGGAAAATTGCGCTTCGATGAATTTTACAAGCAGATTGCAGTGGGATCGGGATTCGGATTGCGGCTGGACTGGGATTTTCTGGTCTTCCGCATCGATATTGCCTACCGGGTCCATGATCTGCAGCGCGGCTGGTTCAACAACAGTAATCCCTACTGGCACTTCGGCATTGGCCATTCCTTCTGAGGGATGAGAATCTCACCGCAAGCCGTTAGTGACTGAAAATCATTGCATGATCAATGATTGAATCCGATCAGCTTGTAAAGTCCGTTGCGGGCCCGCTCCCACAACTCCCGCTCGTTGATGTATATGGCCTTCAGGGCACGTATGTAAGCCGCAACGGCCGCCTCGGCCTCTCCGGTCTCCACCAGGCATTCCGCCCGCATCACCAGTGCTTCATTGCGCAGTTTGAGAAACTCATTACCCCTGGCCTCCAGAGGCATAAGCCGCCGCTGATCCTCAAAATCGCGCTTATCCCTGATATCCGCCTGAAAATAGGGTTCCAGGCCCGTTAGAATCAGGGTGCCGTACCAGTCGGCCTCTTTTCCAAGGGCTTCCAGGGCTGGGATTGCCTGTGTACAGTCTCCCGATTCGAAAGCCGCGTGAGCCGTTTCCTTCAGCTCCATTATGCGATCGGCATCAGGAATGCCAAGTTCCTTTATCTTGCTTTCCGGAACACCCTCGGAAAACAGTTCGCTGTCTGAAAGAAATTGTGCGTCAGCATTGGCGAAAACAAGCAAAGTTACGGCAGAGACGAGAAGAATTTTTTTCATCGGTTTATCCAATTTTTTCATTTACAAAAAGCCAGCATCTGAACAGGCTAAATGGAAAGGTAAACAAAGTTGCGGATGTTTCCTGCGAATTGATGAAGCAAATTGTTCTCATCATTTTGTACCTTACCGGGTAACCGGAAACCACCATTCTGAGGATCACTCATTTCAGTTTCAACCATCTGATAACCAAATGATCAAGCCGAAATTCTGGAAGCGCATCAAGGCGCAATCCGAAATGATTTTTCAGTCTACATTCCTTAAGAGAATGTCACAGCTAGAGCGGTACGAGTTTCTTCAGCTCTGCCACCGCCGGCGGTTCAAGGCCGGGGAGTTTGTCTACCATCAGGGAGATCCGGGGACAGGCTTTTACATGATCGAACAGGGGGCTGTGGAACTGCTTTACCAGGAGGAACAAACGGAAAATGCGGTGCAGCTGACCGTACTTCATGCACCGGAATGCTTCGGTGCTTTCAGTGTAGACTATCTGGTCAAACGGAAAGCCTCGGCCCGTTGCACAACGGATACCATTTTGTACGGCTTTTTTATCTCTGATTACCAGACACTCGGAAAACGGCATCCGAGGATCGCCCTGAGATTTCTTGAAACACTGAACGTGTTTGCTACCAGGCAATTAGACCTGGTCATGTCGCGCATGTCGCAAATCGATGATGAGACCGCCGGTCCGGAAACCTATGCCCTGCTGTTTGAAACCTATGACATACCGTCCGAAGAATCGGCAAAAGAAAAAATCAGTTGATCCGGAATGAGCATGGAAACACCAATTCCCCGGGTTAAAAAGGGAAAAGAACTGATTCTGGATATCACCACCGCCGCCTTTGAAGGAAAAGGTCTGGGCAGAGTTGGGGATTATGCTGTTTTTGTCAAGCACACCGCACCCGGAGACCAGGTCCGTGTACGCATCATCCGGAAAAGGAAAAACTATGCGGAAGGCATTCTTCTTGAAGTTTTGAATCCATCTGCGGACAGGATTGCTCCAAAATGCCGGCACGCCGGTACCTGCGGCGGCTGTACCTGGCAGCATGTTCCCTATGATAAAGAGCTGGAATACAAGACGGGCCATGTTCGTGACCACTTTCAGCGCATCGGCGGATTCCACGACATCCACACAGAACCGGTCATCGGTGCACCGGAGCCGTTCTATTACCGCAACAAGATGGAGTACACGTTCGGTGACCGGCGCTGGCTCACAGATAAGGAAGTGGAGTCGGGCCGGGAGATCGCCGACCGCGACTTTGCCCTGGGACTTCATGTGCCCGGCCGCTACGACCGCATACTGAACCTGGACGAGTGCCATCTGCAGGATCCTGTCTCTTTCCAGATTCTCGATGCCATTCGTGAATATGCACTTTCAAACCACATCCCGCCATACAATACACACCGGCACGAGGGTTTTCTTCGCAACCTGATTATTCGCAATGCCGAACACACCGGTGATCTCATGGTCAACCTGGTCACCAGCGGTGAAGACGACCAGACAATGACACCGCTCACCGAATGGCTCCTGGACCAGTTCCCCAGGATCACCACCATGATCCACACGATAAACGACACACGCTCACCTTCCTCCGAAGGAAGGTACCAGAAAGTGCTGCACGGCCCGGGTTACATCAGGGAGTACCTTGGACCATACCATTTCAGGATCGACCCGAACACCTTCTTCCAGACCAACACCCGTCAGGCCAGGAAGTTGTATGATGTGGTGCTGGGAGCCCTTGACAATGTTCCGGTACTCTATGACCTGTACTGCGGGGTGGGAACGCTCTCGATTTACCTCAGCGCAATGGCCTCAAGGGTAGTGGGCATTGAGATCCATGCGGGTGCGGTCGAAAAAGCCCGCGAAAATGCCGCAGGGAACGGGGTAATCCATGCCGTTTTTGAACAAGGCGACATGAAGGACATTTTCAATGACGAACTTATCAGACGGCACGGACGCCCCGATATCATTGTGACCGATCCCCCGCGGGCCGGCATGCACGAAGCGGTAATCGGACAGTTACTCAGCATCCTGCCGGAAAAAATCATATACGTAAGCTGCAACAGCGCGACCCAGGCCAGGGATGTGGCCCTTTTGTCGGATCAGTACCGGCTGGAACGCATTCAGCCGGTCGACATGTTCCCCCGGACATATCATGTCGAGTCCGTCGCCGTTTTATCCAAAAAAGAAATCGAGTTTGACTTAAACACATGAAAATCAGCGTCATAGGAGCAGGACTGGGAGGACTTTCAGCGGCAGCCATCCTGGCTTCCAGTGGGCACATGGTCGATGTGTTTGAGCAAAATGATAGCCCCGGAGGCAAAATGCAGGAAGTCAGGGCCAAAGGGTTTCGTTTTGACACAGGCCCCAGCCTTCTCACAATGCCGTTCATGGTGGAGCAGCTGTTTGAGCAATGCGGCAAATCAGCCGCCGATTATCTGGAATGGATGCCTGTGGAACCGGTCTGCCGTTATCAGTTCCCGGACGGTTCCGTATTCAATAACTACCAGGATCCGCTGCGCAACAGAAACGAACTGATGCGGTTCGCACCTGAGGACGTGGAGGCGTGGGACCGTTTTCTGGAGTACAGCGCCGACCTGTATCGACGTACTGCCGACACATTCCTGTTCAATCCGCTGCAGGGCGTCCGGGATCTTCAGCTCCGAAATATCCCTGATTTTCTCCGCATTGATGCTTTCACCACTGTATCAAAACGGGTGGATGACTTCTTCAGCTCACCAAAGCTGCGCCAGCTTTTCAAAAGATTCCCCACCTACAACGGGTCTTCACCCTTCCAGGCACCGGCTACATTGAATGTAATTCCCTATGTGGAGTTGCGTCTTGGAGGATATTATATCAAAGGCGGGATGTACAATCTTGCCCTGGCACTAACGCGCCTTGCCGAGGATTGCGGGGTGAGGGTGCATACCGGGGTGCCGGTTGATATGATCGTACCCGACCCGGGGCACCGCCGTCATATCTCGGGGCTGATGATCAACGGCACGCTGTATGAAGCCGATGCCGTTGTAGCCAACAGCGATGCCTCGGACACTTATCTGAATCTGATGCCAGACCAGGTGCTTTCTCGCTTCAAAAGAGCCCGCATTGCGGGCATCGAACCCTCCTGCTCCGGTTTTGTGGTACTTCTTGGGATAAACCGTTCCTACCCGCAGCTGGAACACCACAACATCTTTTTCTCGGAAGATTACGAGGAGGAATTCCGAACAATTTTTGAGATGAAAGAGCCGCCACAGGATCCAACCGTCTACATCACCAACACTTCGGTCACCGACACTAATGATGCCCCGCCTGAGTGTTCCAACCTGTTCATGCTGGTCAATGCACCCTATACGGCGGCCGGGCAACTGTGGCACGAATGGCAGGATACCTATACCGATCACATCATCCACACCCTGGAATCACGGGGTCTTGAAGGGCTCCGGGAGGCGATCCTGTTCAAAAGGACCATCTCACCGCCCGATTTTGAGCGTCTTTATGGGTCAAACAAGGGCAGCATATACGGCACCAGTTCGAACAGCCGCAATGCGGCATTTGTACGTCCGCGCAACAAATCACCCTGGTTTGACAACCTCTATCTCTGCGGCGGCAGCACGCATCCCGGCGGCGGCATCCCGCTAGTGCTGCAGTCAGCGGTGAATGTGGGTGTGCTGGTTGATCGCGCTGACGGGAAGTGAAACCAGCCTGATTTGCAAGAAAACCTGCATCAAGAACCGGATCTCCAGTTTTTTATCACTCTTTTGCCCAGGTTTATCACTTCCACTTCCAGAATCTTTCCATTTTCCACCCCAAAACGGACCATGGTGCGGAATTCATGAAAGCCGTGCACACCGGCGGCCCCCGGATTCATGTAGATCATATCCTGCTTTTCGTGATCCCTTGCGATTTTGAGGATGTGGGTGTGTCCGCATATGAAAAGGTCGGGCGGATGGTCCTCAAGATCCTTTTTAATAGGCAGGGCGTAGCGGCCCGGGTTGCCGCCAATATGCGTCATCCACACATCAACCCCTTCCCTTGTAAACCGCTGGTGCAACGGATAGACCGACCGGATATCCGGTCCGTCTATATTGCCGTACACGCCGGTCAGCGGGGCTATGCTTTCCAGGCTGGTTGCAATTTCCATGCTGCCGAAATCACCAGCATGCCAGATTTCATCCACGCCGGAAAAAAAATCGGCCACCTGGGGGTCCAGGTAGTGGTGCGTATCTGATATCAACCCTATTTTAAGCATGGTACTAAATGTGTATCATGGGACCATAGTTTCCAATTCTGTCATTATACGGCAATATGCAACTTCGGTAAAGCTTTTTCTGCTCTTGCCTGTCGATTTCTCAACACCCGATTTCCCTGTCCAAACGTGTTATTATGCCCGATTTCAGTATAATTATTGTCACCTGGAACGCTCTGCATCACCTGAAAACCTATCTGCCATCTGTTTGGGAGCATTCCCGCGAACAGGCGGAGATTATCATAGCCGACAATGCTTCTACCGACGGTACGGCGCAATGGGTTGCCGAGTCATACCCTGGCATGAGGATAGCTGCCCTTGACCGGAATTACGGCTATTGCGGAGGCAACAACAGGGCGGCAGCGCATGCCCGTGCTGACCAGCTCATTTTCCTGAACAACGATGTGGAGGTTACACCGGGATGGCTCAAACCCCTTCGCAGGATGCTGGAGGAAGATCCAGGTGTGGCCGCATTGCAGCCGAAACTGCGCAGCTGGACTGACAAGGAATTCTTTGAATATGCCGGGGCGGCGGGTGGCATGCTGGACCGTTTCGCCTATCCCTTCTGCCGCGGACGAATTTTCGACACACTGGAATGCGATACCGGGCAGTATGACGACGCATGCGACATATCCTGGGCCAGTGGCGCGGCATTGGTGGTCCGGCGCAAACAATTTGAGGATTGCGGCGGTTTTGATGAGTCCTTCGAGTTTCATATGGAAGAGATAGACCTTTGCTGGCGTCTATGGAACCGCGGGTACCGGATCCGCTATTGCCCTGACTCCGTTGTCTACCACCTCGGCGGTGGTTCGCTCCCCACCGACTCCCCTCGCAAGCTATATTACAACTTCCGCAACAATCTGAAAATGATCTGGAAAAACAGCTGCACGCGTGACATTGTGCCGCGGCTCTTGATCAGGATGATCCTGGACGGAGTGGCTTTTGCCCGTTCGCTGTCTGGCGGCAAGTTCCGCGAGTGCTTCGCCATCCTGCGCGCTCACCTGCATTTTTACCGTTCAGTGCCCGGCTTGATATCCTCTCGCAAAGTCCTGGCAGCCGCCCGAACCGTACCCGACGACAAGCGGGTGCTTCGTTCGTATTCCATTATCTGGCAGTACTTTTTCCGCGGCCGCCGCACATATGGCGCCCTGCCGGGTACTGGCAATTGACAGGCAATCTGCCTATTTTTTCAGGTCTACGAAAACATTGAAACAATTATGATGATTCCTGATTTCAAACAGACCGTCCCGGTGGATCAGATTGGTGTGGAGGAGCGGGTTGCCCGGTTTCGCACCCGCAGCATAAAGAAAGAGTCCAAGCTCTTTGCCCTGAAGCTGGCTTTGCAAATGGTGGACCTGACCACACTTGAGGGGATGGATTCGCCCGGAAAAGTTCGCCAGCTTTGCTACAAGGCGATGTATCCCCATGCAGCGGATCCGAATATCCCGATGGTAGCAGCCATCTGCGTCTACCCGAACCGTGTGCGTCTGGCGGCTGAAATCCTCAAGGGTTCCGGTATCCATGTGGCCAGCGTGGCCACCTCCTTTCCCAGCGGCATGGGCACGCTCGAATCACGCATTGAAGAGGTGAAATATGCCGTGGACGAGGGTGCAGATGAAATTGACATGGTTATTTCGCGGTGGGCCTTTCTCAAGGGTGAATACAACTACGTATTTGATGAGATTGCGACATTCAAGGAGGCCTGCGGTCCGGCCCATCTCAAGGTGATTCTGGAAACCGGTGAGCTTGAGACCTACGAAAATGTGCGCAAGGCAAGCGATATTGCCATTTACGCCGGAGCCGATTTCATAAAAACATCGACCGGGAAGATCTCCCCTGCGGCCACCATGCCTGTCACACTGGTGATGCTGTATGCCATTCGCGACTACTATCTTCGCACAGGAAACAAGGTCGGCATGAAACCGGCCGGTGGCATCCGCGATGCCAAAACGGCGCTGCATTATCTGGTGATGGTGAAGGAGACGCTCGGAGCCGGCTGGCTCACGCCCGACCTGTTTCGCTTCGGCGCCAGCTCGCTTGCAAACGACCTGCTGATGCAGATCATCAAGCAGAAAACCGGCCAATACCAATCCCCCGACTATTTCTCTATCGGATAAGCTTATGTCAGAAAAGGAACTTACCACCCATCAGAATCTTCACTTCGATGAGCTATGGGCTTATGATCCGGCACCCGAAAGTCCGGATTACGTCTCCATCGAACCACAGTACCAGCTCTTTATTGACGGCACATTCCAGAAACCTGAAAGCGGCCGCTATATCGATACGGTCAATCCATCCAATGAGAAGGTGCTCGCACAGGTTGCCGAAGCCGGCAAAAAAGATGTAGACAAGGCCGTAACCGCTGCCCGAAAGGCCTATGAAGGCGTATGGTCGAAGCTGCCGGCCAAAGAGCGGGGCAAGTACCTGTTCCGAATAGCCCGCCTGCTTCAGGAGCGGGCGCGTGAATTTGCCATAGTGGAAAGCATGGATAGCGGCAAACCGATCCGGGAGTCACGCGATATCGATATCCCGCAGGTCATTGCCCACTTTTTCTATCATGCCGGCTGGGCCGACAAACTGGAGTATGCCTTCCCGGGAGTACGGCCAAAGCCGCATGGCGTGGCCGGGCAAATCATCCCCTGGAACTTCCCGCTTCTCATGGCGGCCTGGAAGATCGCCCCGGCGCTGGCTGCTGGAAACACGGTGGTTATCAAACCGGCCGAAACCACTCCGCTCACGGCACTCAAACTGGCCGAGCTGATCCGTGACGCCGGCCTGCCGCCAGGAGTCGTCAATATCATCACCGGAGCCGGGCAGACCGGTGTGGATATCGTTAACCATCCAGGCATCGACAAACTCGCATTCACCGGTTCCACGGAGGTCGGCAAGATCATCCAGAAAGCAGTGGCCGGTACCGACAAAAAATACACACTGGAACTGGGCGGCAAGGCGGCAAACATCATTTTCGATGACGCCCCGGTGGAACAGGCCGTCGAGGGAATCGTCAACGGCATCTTCTTCAACCAGGGACATGTGTGCTGTGCCGGATCGCGACTGCTTGTCCAGGAGGGTGTGGCTGAAGAGCTGGTGTACAAACTCAAACTTCGCATGGAAACACTCATTGTCGGGGATCCGCTGGACAAGAATACCGATATCGGCGCCATCAATTCGAAGGTGCAGCTCGACCGTATACTTGGCTTTCTGACCGAAGGAGTGGAAGGCGACCAGAAGATTTACCAGACCAAGTGCAATCTACCGGAAAAGGGATACTGGTGCCAGCCTACTCTGGTGGAAAATGTGAGCCAGTCGCACCGTATCGTGCAGGAAGAGGTATTCGGACCGGTACTCACCATCCAGACCTTCCGTACACCCGACGAAGCCGTAAACCTGGCCAACAACAGCCCCTATGGTCTTTCAGGCGGTATTTGGACCGACAAGGGATCCAAGATATTCAACGTCGGCAAGCGTATCCGCGCGGGTGTCGTCTGGGCCAACACTTTCAACAAATTTGATCCGACCTCGCCATTCGGCGGTTACAAGGAGAGCGGAATGGGTCGTGAGGGAGGCATCCACGGTCTTTTACCCTATCTGGAGTTATCGTAATGAGCAATCGACTGAACGTTTTGAAAACCTGCAAACTGTATATCGGCGGAAAATTCTCCCGGTCCGAGTCGGAACATTATTTCCAGGCGCTGGACAAGAAGCAGAAACCGCTGGCCAACCTGTGCCGCGGATCCCGCAAAGATCTGCGCAACGCCATCCAGGCAGCACGAAAAGCACAGGCGGGGTGGGCAGGACGCACAGCCTACAACCGTGGTCAAATCCTCTACCGGATGGCTGAAATGCTGGAAGGGCGACGCGATCAGTTCGTTGCGGAACTGGAAAACGCTGCTGTCACCCGGCGGCGTGCAGAGAGTGAAGTCGAACTGGCCATCGATCGGCTGGTGCACTATGCCGGCTGGACGGACAAGTATCCGGCCCTTTTCAGTTCCGTCAATCCGGTTGCGAGTCCGCATTTCAACTTCTCCATACCGGAGCCAACCGGAGTGGTGGGCATCGTTGCTCCCGATGACAATGCCCTTATTGGTCTGGTATCCCTGATCGCTCCCGTTATCGCCGGCGGCAACACCTGCGTGGTTGTCTCTTCCGAGAAACATGGCAGCATTGCCTGCACCCTGGCAGAAGTCATCCACTCATCCGATGTGCCCGGCGGTGTGGTCAATGTTCTGACCGGGTTCCGCGCCGAACTGGTGTCGCATCTGGCCGGACACATGGACGTTAACTCCGTACTCAGTGCAGCCAACGATCCCGAACAGAAAAAAATAATTCAGGAGAACGCGCATCTCAACGTTAAAAGAGTACATTTTTACGATGCAACCGACTGGATGAAAGAGCAGGCTCAGTCTCCTTACTACATCATGGACTTCCAGGAGATCAAGACCACGTGGCATCCCGTCGGAACCTGAATGTCATAAAACATTACAACGAAATCCACGTTTTGATACATGGCGGAATCGGAATGGTTTCCCGCCATGCGTGCTCTAACCGGCATCCGAACCATTGACAACCCCGGTAGTCCCGGGATATTCCCCGACACATACATGCTGAACCACTACCGTTTTCTGATCCTGCCCCTGCTGGTGGCAACCGTATTACTGGCCTCATGTGCGCCGACGGAAGAGCTTCGCGACGATGAAATGGACCGGCTTATGGCCCAGGCCTATGATGAGTATGCCGACTTGGCGGAACTGATGGAAGAGATCGCAGAGGATGAGGAAATTGAGGCAGATGTGATTCTCAGACTTGAGGAGCGGGCTGAAGAGCTGCTGATGGAACTGCCCGAGCTGGCTTTCAATCTGGAGGCGTACCGCAGCCGGCTCTCTGACCAGCGGAACAGCATTCGCAATGAAATCCCGACTCAGTATCTTGAGCAGGACAAACCTGAAGAGGTACGGGACCGGACCCACCAGAACCACGGATTCCGGATTCAGATCATTTCTACCCGTGATGCCCGTCTGGCCGATGAAATACGCGAGGATTTTGAAGAATGGATCAAAAGTGTGAGCGCTCCGCCCCAGCCAAGAACATATATTGTTTTCCAGCAGCCCTATTACCGGGTGCATGTGGGGGATTTCATGAACAGGCAGAGAGCCCTTGAGTTCACCGATTTCGTAAGACTCCGCTATCCGGAGGCGTGGGTGATACACAGCCAGATCCACCCGGGACGTGTGGAGCGGTAAACCCTTTCAAATACGGATCACGTCCGTTCAAATGCCGATCGGCATAGCACAGTAAACGAATTTACCGTCTTGGCCGCACCGGAATTCCGACCTCAACTGGTAACGTAGGAGGCAGGGTCCGGACAGCTGCACATCAGATTCCGGTCACCGTAGACCTCGTCGATGCGCCCAACACTCGGCCAGAACTTGTTTTCCGCCACCCACTCCCGCGGATAGACCGCTTCCTGGCGGCTGTACGGCAAATCCCAGTCCTCGGCCGTAACTAGCCGCGCCGTATGCGGGGCCATTTTCAACGGATTCATCTCTTTATCCCAGCGGCCCGCTTCAATTGCGGAAATTTCCTTGCGGATGGTGATCATGGCATCGCAGAACCGGTCCAGTTCCGCTTTGTTCTCACTTTCGGTCGGCTCAATCATCATGGTGCCGGGAACGGGAAATGAGACCGTTGGTGCGTGGTAGCCGAAGTCCATCAGCCGTTTGGCTACATCAATCGCGTCCACCCCAGTAGTTTGACGGAAATCCCGAAGTTCCACAATCATTTCGTGCCCAACCCGGCCATTCTTGCCCACATAAAGCGGCTTGTAGTACTCCTTGAGCTGATCCATGATGTAATTGGCGTTGAGGATTGCCAGGCGGGTGGCCTGGGTAAGCGCCTCGGCGCCCATCATGCGGATGTAGGCATAGGAGATGGCCAGGATGCTGGGACTGCCGTAAGGTGCGGCGGAAACGGCTCCCGATTTGTTCGGCAGCCGGAAATGGCCGGGCAGGTGCGGTTTCAGATGCTCGAGGACACCAATCGGGCCCATTCCGGGTCCACCGCCGCCATGAGGGATGCAGAAGGTCTTGTGCAGGTTAAGATGGCACACATCGGCACCGATGCGGGCCGGCGAGGTAAGCCCGACCTGGGCATTCATGTTGGCCCCGTCCATGTACACCTGACCGCCATGCTGATGGATCATATCGCAGATTTCGACAATATCTTCCTCAAATACACCGTGGGTGGACGGGTAGGTTACCATGAGCGCAGCCAGACGGTCGCTGTTCGCTTCCACCTTCTCACGCAGGTCAACCAGATCGATATTGCCCATATCGTCACACTTTGTGATGACAACCTCCATGCCGGCCATCACGGCGCTGGCGGGATTGGTACCGTGCGCTGATGACGGAATGATGGTCACGTCACGGTGCCCCTCGCCGCGGGAGATATGCCAGTTGCGGATGGTCAGCAGACCGGCGTACTCCCCCTGCGCCCCGGAGTTTGGCTGCATGGATATGGCGTCAAAACCGGTGATTTCACACAGCCAGACCGACAGATCGTCAATAATACGACGGTAGCCCTCGGCCTGCCAATCCGGAGCAAACGGGTGGATATCCGCCAGTTCGGGCCAGCTCACCGGTAGCATCTCGGTGGTGGCGTTCAGTTTCATGGTGCACGATCCCAGCGAGATCATGGAATGCGCGAGCGAGATATCCCTGTTTTCGAGTTTCTTCAGGTAGCGAAGCATCTCATGTTCGCTATGGATGGCATTGAAGACCGGGTGGGTCAGGAAGCCACTGGTCCGGGCCAGCTGTTCGGGATAGCTGACAGTGATGCTGTCACGCATGGCTGCCGTTTCGGGTGCCTTTTTCTGTGATGCCGCGGCAAAAACGGCAAGCACCGCCTCCACATCCTCCGGCTCCTTGGCCTGGTCAAACGATATGCCGATCAACGGCTCATCTTCGAAGTAGCGGAAGTTCATTTCATTCTTTTCCGCCTCTTCCCGGATGAGTTTCTGCATCTCCGGGCTGCCCGCATCGATCCGCAGGGTATCAAAAAAGTGTCCGTTGAGCTGCGCGAAACCGAGCCTTTCCAGACCTTTTTCCGCCAGCCTTGTCAGTGCGTGGATGCGGGATGCGACCCGGCGCAGGCCGTTCGGACCGT
>SKNT01000090.1 GCA_007120385.1 Balneolales bacterium | reverse complement strand
TCCACGCCGGGATAGACCTTGCGCCAGATGGGCATCATTTCCACGATATAATTATGGATATCGTCGGCAAGTTCCTGGAAGTAGGTGCTCTTGGTCCGCCCGCAGCCCGGACACGCCGCCACCTGCGGGATGAAATTGCGGATGCCCAGCGACTGCAGGATCTGCTGGCTGACGCGCACCTCCTCGGTGCGGTCCCCGTTGGGCATCGGGGTGAGCGACACGCGGATAGTCTCACCGATCCCCTGCTGCAGCAGCACGGAAAGGGCCGCCGTGCTGGCCACAACGCCCTTCATGCCCATCCCCGCTTCGGTTAGCCCCAGGTGCAGCGGATAGTCCACCAGCTTCGACAGCCGGGAGTAGGCCACTATGAGATCCTGAACCCCGGAAAGCTTGCAACTGACAATGATCTTGTCCGCCGGCAGGCCCACCTCCTCGGCCAGCGCGGTGGACCGCATGGCGCTCTCGATCATCGTATCCATCATCACCTCCTTGGCCGATTTGGGCTCGGGGAGCATGTTGTTCTGGTCCATCCGCTCGGCCAGCAGCTGCTGGTCCAGCGAACCCCAGTTCACCCCGATTCGCACCGGCTTGTCCCACTTGATGGCCTGCTCGATAATGGTCACAAAATTCTTGTCGCGCGAGCGCGTGCCGGTGTTGCCGGGATTGATCCGGTACTTGGCCAGCAGGCGCGCCGTCTCCGGGTACTCGGTGAGCAGCACGTGTCCGTTGAAATGGAAATCGCCGATCAGCGGCACCTTCACCCCGCGCTTGTCCAGCCCCTCGACAATCGCCGGCACGGCCATGGCCGCCTCCTTGTTGTTGACCGTGATGCGCACCAGCTCCGAGCCGGCCGCGGCCAGACGGTGCACCTGCTCAATGGTTTCGGGGATATCGGCCGTGTCGGTGTTGGTCATCGACTGGACCACAACCGGGGCATTACCGCCAACGGTCACGCCGCCAACGTTCACTGCTAAGGATTTTCTGCGTTCTATCACGTTTTTTTTGTGATTGGATTGGATGGTTTATTGGGTGGATGCGGATACCCAAACCTCAATTCTTCCTGCTTAGTTCAAACAGCAGCCGTTTTTCTTCGGCCGTCAGGCCTTCATAGCCCGACTTTGAAATTTTGTCGAGGATGCGGTCCAGCTCGTCCTGGCTGTATTCCTCCACGATTTCGGCATCGGCTACCTTTCTCATGGATGGGTTCCGCGGACCGGACGACGCTGATGTGCCGGCTGACGAACGGGTACCCGCTCTGGTTCCCCCCGGTGATTTCCTGCTCCGGAACCGCTGAAGGAACTGCTCAATCCACAGATCATAATGGTACCCCTGCAGGTACATTTTCAGAATGATGTACCCCCATAACGCCCCGCCAAGATGCACGATACGCGCCACATTGTCGCCCGCGGAGATCAGCAGCAGGTCAATGGCGATCAGTCCGGCCACCAGAAAGCGCGCCTGGATGGGCGGAAGGAACAGCAGCATGATGGGTATGCGGGGAAACAGCATGGCAAAGGCCACCATCATCCCGAATACCGCACCGGACGCACCGATGGTGATGGTAGCCGGAAAGAACGGGCTGAACACCAGGTTGACCAGGGCCCCGCCGACGCCCGAGCCGATATAGATCACCAGGAAGTTGCGCGGGCCGAGCTGCTCCTCGACCGGTCGCCCCATCCACCAGAGCCAGAGCATGTTGAAGGCCACATGCAGGACCGAACCGTGGAGGAACAGGTAGGTAACCAGGCGCCAGGGCTGCAGCAGCGAGGTCTGCCACTCCGGGATGAACCCGAATGCGCCGATGAGCCAACTGACGAGGGCCCCGCCGCCGAACGTGGTTATCAGTGACTGCAGTATGAAAATCACGACATTGAGCAGCAGAATCACCCGCAGCGCGGAAGGCAGGCCAAGGTAGCCCCTCTTCAGTGCGCTTCCGAAACTGTCATCGTACATGGACATGGCCGGTTCCTTTCAATCTGATACGTTTATTCTGGTGCGTTATTTCTGGTTAGCTTTTCCTGCCGGGACAGATGCGACTCGCACATCCCGGCGGAGTTGTCATTCGTGCCTGCCCTTGATGCGCCACAGCCAGATCAGGATGAATCCTACGACCATCCCGCCAAGGTGGGCAAAGTGGGCAATACCGGTTTGCAGATTGGAAACACCGTGGAACAGTTCAAGCGCTCCGAAGATGATGACGAAGTACTTGGCCTTGATCGGTATGGGCAGGAAAATGAGGAAAATGGGCCGGTTCGGGAACATCATGGCAAACGCAATCAGGATGCCGTACACGGCGCCGGATGCTCCGACCATGGGCACGTTGGCGCCGGTGACCAGAATGTGGATCAGCGCCGCCCCTATTCCCGTGAGAAAGTAGTAGATCACAAACCTCCGGGTCCCCCACAGGTTCTCAATGCTCTGCCCGAACATCCAGAGCGCAAACAGGTTGAAGAACAGGTGCGCAGGTCCGCCGTGCAGGAACATGTAGGAAACAAACTGCCACGGCATGAAATTGGGATGGCTCAGGGGCCATAATGCCCCAAGACCGAACACATACTGACCGATTCCCGGCGTCATAAGGGCCAGGAATACAAGCAGGTTGATGATCAGCAAATGCTTGACCGCCGGGGGAAAAAGCGAAAAACTGGTAGATTGATATGAATTGCCTTGGTAGCTCAAATCAGCGTGGATTATGTTAATTTATCGGAAATAAGTATAAGATATCTAATATAGGACTTAAAAACGGGAAATGCCCGTTCGTGACTGCTCCCATACCACCCTCCAGTAGGCATTGATTCCGCTCAGGGTGACGCCCGGTATCCCCTGTCCGGGGTACACCGTGTCGCCGGTGAGATACCATCCTTCAAACGGCGTGCGTGCCGGCGGCCAGTCCAGAAGCGACCGTTTCATGCTCTGGGGGATGCCCCCGACCCTGCCGCGGTGACGGTTCACCCAGTTCTGCCAGGTGACCGGAGTCCCTTCAAACTGCACCTGCACGTTATCCATCCGGAATCCGGGCAGCCCGGATTCCAGTATGGACAGGATGGCGTCGGCAGTTTCGGCCTTGGCCCGGTCATACTCCTCCGGCTTGCCGAACCATGCGTCCGTTTCGGTATGGCAGGATATATTGAGTACCCGGTAACCCTCCGGCGCCCTGTCCGTATCGCCGCGTGCGGAGATGCTCACAAAGAGCGATCCGGCCCCGGTGTGGGGCATGGGCCGGTCCAGATGGATCTGATGGTGCAGCGTCAGGTCGTCCGGGAACGTATCCTTCACAGCAATTCCCATCACAAAAGCGCCCCAGGCATGCCGGAACCGCGCCGCCTGTTTTTCAAACCAGGCCTTTCGCTCGCCGGAGGTTATGGCGGGCAGGTTCCAGACCGGCAGATTCGTGACCACTTTGCCGGAGAAAAAGCGGGAGGATGTAGTGCTCACCACGTACGCGGCGTTCAAATCCTGATCGCTGCCCGTGCCGGCATTCCCGCCGGCTTCCCCGCCGGTTTCTTCCTTTTCACTCAGATACTCTTCCAGGGTCTGGATGCGTACCACCTTGCTGCGGCAGCGGACATCGCCTCCCCGGGACCGGATATACTCCTCCAGGGTCTGCACCATTTTGAGAAGACCGCCGGGCACGTAGTAGTTGGTGCTGCTGGTGTATGTGAGGCCGGGCGACCCGAAAAGGAACGGGGTGTCATCGCATTTACTTTGGGCCGTGATCATCAGCTGTTCATCGATAAACGACCGGAATGCTGGCGTATCCACACCGCATGACTGCATGACACTTTGCACCGACCGGAAGGCAAAGCGCAGAACGGGGATGTCGGACAGGCGGTTCCTAACAGCCAGTTCAACCCATTCCCGAAACCGCTGCGGCGGGAAGTAGATGTTCTTATCCGACACGCGCCAGACGGTGTCACTGACACGAAACGCCAATTCCCAGAAACGGCGCTGACCATCTTCATTGCCAAACGCGCGCACCGCTTCGGCTATCCATTCTTCACGATCGGAATAGCGGGTGATCACCTCTCCGTTCATCCTGACGGTCATGGGCGGGTCGATGGGCTCTTTGGGCAGGGTGATACCAAGCATTTTTTCGAGCCGCGCCAGCGGCTGATGTTCATCGAAGCCGATCAGCGTGGTGGCACCTGATTCAAATACGAACCCCTTGCGCGGGTAGGATGAGCAGCAGCCGCCGGGCAAATGAGAGGCTTCCAGTACGAGGACCCGAAACCCGTCCCGCGCCAGAAGGGATGCGGTCGTAAGTCCGCCCATGCCGGATCCGACAACAATGACATCATAAACAGGATAACGCTGCGTGCTCATGCAGGGGTTAACAATTACCGGCTTTTTCCCGTTCGGGCACGGGGACTTAATCGGACTGTTTCATCCAAGTTTTTTTTCCGGCAAAAACCGGGGAATCAATCCGGAACGGCAACATTGTTGCTGACCGCCAGCACCGGTTCCTCCACAAGGGCATCACTGTCGATCATGCCGTCGAACAGGTTGATGATCCGGCGGCTGTGACGCGCCACATCCTGCTCGTGGGTCACAACGATAATGGTATGGCCGGCATCGTACAAATCCTCGAACAGCCGCATGATCTCCTGACCTGTTTTGGAGTCGAGGTTCCCGGTCGGCTCGTCGGCAAGCAGAATGGACGGGTTGTTCACCAGGGCCCGGGCTATGGCCACCCGCTGACGCTGTCCGCCTGAAAGTTCGTTCGGCTTGTGATCGACGCGGTCGGTGAGGCCCACACGGTCCAGCACTTCCAGCGCACGCTTTTTACGCTCCGAGGAGCGGATACCGGCATAGATCAGCGGAAGTTCCACATTGGCAAGGCAGTTGGACCGCGGCAGCAGGTTGAACGTCTGGAAAACGAAGCCGATCTCGCGGTTGCGGACGGCGGCCAGGTCATTGTCGGTCAAATCGCTCACATCCTGTCCGTTCAGGTGATAGGATCCCGAGGTGGGCGTGTCCAGGCATCCGATGATGTTCATAAGGGTGGATTTCCCGGAACCGGACGGACCCATAATGGAGACGTACTCATTCTTGTTGATATCGAAATCCACTCCCCTCAGGGCGTGCACCTTCTGGGTGCCCATGACATATTCTTTTGTCAGATCACGGATGGAGATGATGGCGTTCTGGTTCATGATGCGAAACGGTTTGTTGGTTGAATAAGAATCTGACTCTGGAAAATCTGTTCTAGTTCCTCGTGCTGGTTACCCGGACGACGTCCCCGTCCTGCAGCACCCGGGAGAGAATCCGGTAGTTGCCGGATACGATCTCGTCACCGCCCTGCAGGCCGGCAATGACATGGATGTAGCGGTCGTCGCTGATGCCGGTTTCGACCGGTACCATCTCCGCATTTCCATTGGTGACGCGGAATACCACGCGCCGCATGTCCTCCCGTCCTACGCCAGCCGTATCGGGATTTGAAAGGCTCATATCGCGCATGGTCACGGCCTGGAGCGGTATGGAGGGTACGTTTTCCTCCCGGAGGGTTTCAATGTCCACCGTTGCGGTCATGCCCGGCTTGAATCGGGCAATGGGCTGCGGGATGATGACTTCACTGCCACTGATTTGCACCTGTTCCTCAGGTATTTCGCCATCCCCGGTAGCCATAATATTATGCGGGCTGAGGATGCGAATTTTGACCGGGTATTCGGTGATCTGCTCTGCGGTTCCTTCGCCGCGCATTATGGCAGAGTTGGCTATTTCCGTTACAAGGCCTATAAACTGCCTGTCGGGATAGGCATCCACGTCAATGCGGGCCGTATCCATTTCGGATACATAGACGATGTCGTTTTCATTGACATTGACGCGCACTTCCATCTGCTCCATGCGGGCGACGCGAAGCATTTCGGTGCCGGCCATCTGGATGCTTCCCACCACGCGTTCACCGCGTTCCACATTCAGCTTGCTGACCGTGCCGGTCATGGGAGCACGGATGGTGGTCTGGCGCAATTCCTCCTCTATGCGGCGAAGCTGGGCCCTGGCGTTTTCGACCTGGAAGGAGCTGGCATTGAAACTGGCCTGTTCGGCTTCGTAGGATCGGCGGGCATTTTCGTACTCGAGTTGCGAGAGCATTTCCCGCTCAAAGAGCGTCCGCTTCTGTTCGTATTCGTTTTTGGCGCGAAGCATGGATGCACGGTTCTGCTCCATCCGCGCTTTCTGACCCAGCAGTGTGGCATTGGCCTCGTCCAGGCGTGCCTGGATGATGTCGGGACGGATTCGCAGCAGCACATCGCCTTCATTGACGAAGTCCCCTTCCCTTACATTCAGTTCAACGATTTCACCGGAGACGTCGGGTGCAATCTTGACCTCCACTTCCGGCTGGATGCGTCCGGTAGCCGTGACGATCCTGGTTATCGAACGGTCGCTGACCACAGAAGTTTCCACCGGGTGACCGCCGGCGTCGCCGCCAATCCAACCGGCCGTTCGTCCTATGACGGCCAGCAGGGCAAATGCAAGAATAATACCGGCGATGATAAGCCAGAAGCGTTTGTTATTTCCTTTTTTTGAAGCCATGTTGCGGAGAATTCCGTTAATACCTTAATAGTTGACTCCCCTGTCTTACGCAGGGCGGCTGCGAAGGTTACACGCAAAACAACCCGGCCGGCCAGTTGCTCCACCAACTGATGTCTGCACGAGCATAACCGCCCTGTCCCTCCGGATAATATAAAAAAAACCCGTCCGGGGAGAACGGGGTTTTCAAAATGAGCAAACTGATGGTTAGGGAAAGATGTCAGTTGGAAAACGCGTCGATCTCAATGTCCTCAGTCAGGCGGCCCAGAAAGAAATCCAGCACCTTTTCCTGGAAAATGAACTGGTACATCGCCTGGATGCGGTTGGAGCTGGCCCGGATGAACTCGTTGTTTGCGTTGGTCAGTTCAATCAGGGTCGCGCTGCCTACGTTATAGCGCTCCTGCTCTGTTTCATAGGCCTTTTCAGCGGCGATGAGTGCTTTTCCTGTAGCTTCCAGCTCCTTGGCATATCCCATGTAATCGTTGTATGCCTGCTGCAGTTCAAGAAACACTTCCTGGCGGAAATCTTCCAGGCGCAGTTCGGCGTTGCGGTAATCGATCCTGCGCTGCTCAATCTGGTTGCGCGTCTGCCAGCGGTTGAAGATCGGTACACTGACGTTGAAACCGACCGACCGATTGATATTGATATCGAAGAACTGATCGTCGAACGGGATCACGGTTCCCTGGATCGGGTCACGCTGCTGGTCACGGTAGGCCGTTGACACTGAAGCCGAAAGACTGAGCTGCGGCACCCTGCCGGCCTGGCTGATGCTCAGTTCGTGGCGTGCCTGCTGCACTTCCAGTTCCGAAGCCCGGTAATCCCTGCGGTTCATCAGCGCCTGACTGATCATTTCGCGCAATTCGTAATCCTTGACTACAATCTCCTCCTCCTGGATTCCAGGGGCAACAAAATCGATCTCTTCCAGTGGGTCAAGCTGGAGCAGACGGGAGAGGCGGAGCTTGTTCAGGTTCAGGATGTTTTCACTCTGGATCACACTCAGTTCGTTGTTGGCAACCACGGATTCCTGGCTGTACTGGTCCACGATGGGACGCATGCCGACCTCAACCTGTGCCATGACCTGCTCAAGCTGTTTGCGGCTTGCATCAAGGTTCTCCTTGTTAATTTCCAGCAGCTCGTTTGCAAGCAGCACATCCAGGTACCGGGCGGCGGCTTCAAATATGATCACTTCTCGGGTCCGCTGAAAGCGCTCTTCGGCACTTTCCATGCCAAGGCGGGCGCTGCGCAACTGGTTGATATTCCGAAACCCGTTGAACAGCACCAAATTGGTGGATATGCCTGCGGACAGGTTGTTGGTGGTGAAATCGTCAAAGGCAACCGCTGCAGGGTCAAACTGGCGGCCGACCGTTCGCGTACCTCCGAAATTGGCATTCAGGTTGGGAAGGAATTCCGCACGCTGGCGCCGGTACTGGCTTTCCGAGCGGTCAATGTTACTTCTGCTCAGTTCAATTTCAATATTGTTGTCAAGGGCAATCTGTATGGCTTCTTCCAGTGTGATGCTGCGGACTTGCTGTGCGGCCGCCGGCACGGAAAAGCAGATGATCAAAATAACGGCTGTGGTAAAATAGGGTTTCATGTTTTTATAATTTCTGATTCATATGGTCAGATAGAATGTCCATGACAATTATAATCATGCTTCTGTGTGACTGGGAGCCGTCATGGCGCCAGCCCGGTCATGTTCATAGCACTTCGTGACCTTCGATTCATCTGTTTTTATTTATAACAATGGATGTGATTCAGGATATAATTCTGGAAATGGTAACGCTTTCTTAGACGATTACGAACACATTAGGTTGCAAAAAAGTTACCACGGGTATCATTCCTGTTTTTTGCTGCGTTCGTCGATGGCCTCTTCCACCCGCTGCATCACATAGCGAACGGCGCGTTGTGTGACCAATTTCTTCAGTTCGTCCATAAGAAGCGATGAAAAGCTGCTGTGCGAGGGTTCCCTGACGACGGTAGCCGTTTCTTCGGTACGGCTGTTCCCGGATCGTCTGCCTTTCCTTTTTGCCAAAAGGAACCCGGCCAGCAAGGCGGTGCCGACCAGTTGCAGGGGATATTTATCCACCCAGAAGCGCAGGCGGACACGGTCAGCCACGCCGTGACGCACTTCTTTGAGAGAAGTCTCTATCCCACCCTGGATCTGTTCCATCTCCTGTTTGAGAGCAATTTTTCGGGCCTTAAGCTCTTTCATATCCCTGGACTTGGAGTGATTCGTTTCCATCCTTTCTCATTCTTGTGGCTTGTGGGATTGGCGGTCTTCCTTTTTCTCGGAACCGCTGTCATCAGGTTTATCCGGGGCCTCCTGATCTTCATCCCCCAACTGGCTCATCTGTTCCTGGAAGTCCCTCATGAACTGATTGAGAATTTTGTCACGAGAAGCGATGAACATGGAATAGGGACGCCGCAGGAAAAACATCAGGCCGATAATCAGTATAGGGATTGAAACCAGAACAAAACCCATCCCTTCGTTTCCAAGAATTTCGCCTACCAGTTTGGATGCGGCAAAGAGGATGAGAATAAGTCCAAGTGCCAGAAAGAGTATGCCCGTCACCCGGTACATTGCATGGGCAATCAGAGTTGCAACGCGCTCACCCATTTCCAGAGTGAAGAGTTCTATACGCTTCTCAATCAGCGCCTTGAACTCGCCGGGTAGCTTTCTCAGGTTGTTGGCAAGTGAATCGAATTCATCCGGACTCATTCGCGTCAGCTCCTTTTGGTCATTTTCCCGATGAGAAAACCTGCCAGCAAGGCAATGGCTACGGAGCCGGCCGGATTTTTGCGGATCATTTCAGCCAGGCGGCTCTTTGCTTCCTCAAGCCTTCTCTGGAAAGCATCATCTTCCCAGGTTTCCTGTGCCTGATGTGCCAGTTTTTCGACGGATTCCAAGATGGGATTCATAATCGTTATTCTGTGTTTTTTTATGTGAAACAGGCGGTAAAGCAGCTCTGTCCCCGGATGCGACCGAATAAGGGCTCTTACCGCAAGATATTACCAATACAGAAAATACTGAATTCGGCAACAAAAGCTACCACTGAAACCGGATCCGGAGGGTGGACTTCCTGCTTCTACTCAAAGCGAAGGCTTTCGATCGGATCCAGCCGGGCGGCTTTCCAGGCCGGGTATACACCAAACACCACTCCGATGACAGTCATTCCTACGATACCCGCAATAATGGCAAAAACGGGGAGCACAAACGTGGTATCCATCATGATCACCAGGATGTTCCCGGCCAGGATCCCCAGGAACATTCCGATCAATCCACCCAGCTGGCAGACGATAATGGCCTCGGTGAGGAACTGGGTTACGATGCTTTTTCTGTTGGCACCGACGGCCTTGCGGATACCGATCTCCCTGGTGCGTTCGGTCACCGAGACCAGCATGATATTCATCACACCGATGCCGGCACCGAGCAGCGCAATTCCTCCGACGACAAAACCGAACAGGTACAACACCCCAGTAAAATCGTCAAAAACGCCCCTGAGGGTTTCATTGGTCTCGATTTCAAAGTCGTTTTCACGATCGGGTGGAACCTGGCGGATAATCCGCAGCAGACCTGTGGCCTCATCCACCGTCTCGTTTATCAGCATTACCGACGGCGCCCGTATCTGGAGGCCGATATTGCGTTCCCGGCCGTATACCGAGGCCAGCCGGGTATAGGGAATCAGTACGAAGTTGTCAAGCGATTCTCCGAACGCCGTCCCCTTGGCTTCAATCACACCGACAACGGTATAGAATTGACCGTCGATCCGGATGCGCTGGCCGATGGCGTTGCGGTTGCGGAACAAGTTGTCCCGGACATCGGCACCTATCAGTGCGAAAGGGCGCGCATCCTCCACATCGTCCCGGGTCAGGTCACGCCCATCCTCTATGCTGTAGGCATTGTTGGAAATCCAGAACTCGTTGCTTCCCCGGATCCGTATATTGGGTTCTGTTGCCTGGTCCTGATGGTATACACGTGTCGTACGGAAAACCACATTTGGTGAAACGGCGCGTGACAACTCGGCCATATCCCGGTAGCGCTCAAATTGCCGCAAGGTAATCGGTTCACGGGCCGTGCGGCCATGCTGGTTGCCTACAACGACCATCGGACGCGTGGTCACGCTGATCACATCGCTGCCCATGAGCGTCATGGTATTGCGGAAGAAATTGTCAATCACCTTTACGGCTGTGGAGGCGCTGATCACGGCGAACACGCCCACTACGATGGCAAGCAGCGTGAGCGACGCCCGGGTCTTGTTGGACCCGAGTGCTCCGAAAGCCATTTTTATGGTCTGCCACAGATGCATGTTTTTTCCTCAGAAGTAGCGAAGTGATTCAATCGGGTCCGATTTGGCCGCCTTGTTGGCCGGCAGGAATCCGAAAACAACCCCGGTGATGGTTGTTATCAAAAAGGCGAGTATAATGGTCTGTACGCCCAGGTGAGCCACAAAGTACTGGTTGATGATGTATACGGCCAGGCCGGAAAACAGGATCCCGATGATGCCCCCGATGAAACAGATGACCACCGATTCGGTGAGGAACTGCAGGAGTACCTCCCTGTATCGGGCGCCGACCGCTTTCCGGATGCCGATTTCGCCTGTACGCTCCTTGACCGATACGTACATGATATTCATGACACCGATTCCGCCCACAAACAGGGAGAGCGCGGTCAGGAAAATGCCGACCCCGTAGATGGCGCCGGTCATGGTGCGGTACTGCTGTTCGAACATTTCAAGCCGGTTGACGGCGAAGTCATTGTCCTGCCCGGGTCCAAGCTGGCGGATCTGCCGCATGATACCTTCCACCTCGTACTGCCCTTCCTGCAAGGCAGCATCGTCTTCAAACTTGACACGAATGGCGATGCCGTGCCGCAGGCTGTACATGTAGCGGTAGGTGCCAATGGGGATGATTACCATGTTGTCGAAACTCTGGATGCCCAGAAAGTTGCCCTGCCGTTCGAGCACGCCGATCACTTCGAAACGTCGCCCTCCGATGCGGATCCTCTGTCCGATCGGGTCACGCCACTGGAACAGGGCTTCGGCAACCTCGTATCCAAGAATGACCACATTGCGTCCGTTGTGATCTTCTTCCTCTGTAAAAAAGCGTCCGTCTGCAATTTCCACGGAGGATGTCAGTGCATAGCTTTGCGTTACGCCCTCTATCTGAACGCGCTCTGCCACCCGGTCTTCAAAGCTGACCCGCTGGTTCCAGCGCGAAGCCTCGGCGGATACCGCGCTTGCGTACTGGCTGCGCCGGGAAATCTCACCGGCATAGGAGACCTGCATTTCACGGCGGTTGACATAATCCCACCACCGGTATTCTCCTCCAAAACCCCATGGCCATTTCTGGATGAAGATCACATCCTGGCCCAGCATGGACATGCTCGACTCAAAAGACCGGTTGATGCCATCGATCACGGTAACCATTGTGGTGACCATGACAATTCCGATTACGATGCCGAACGTGGTCAGCGCAGATCGCATTTTGTTGCTCCATATGGCAAAAAGCGAGAGACGGATGCCTTCAATAATACTGCGGAAAACCATGTGGCAAAAAGGATGGATGTTTTACGATATGAGCATTTGTACGAAAATAATGACGCTTCGTTTCAAAAAACATGCGATTGCAAAAAAACACGGCTTTTCGGACATTGCACAACAGGAAAATCCACCCGAAAAATAATTCACACTTATGAAGCTGGATGTGCTGGCCATTGCGGCCCACCCCGATGACGTGGAATTGTGCTGCGCCGGAACACTGGCAGCGCTTGTCCGTTCAGGGAAAAAGGTTGGCGTGCTGGATCTGACGCGCGGGGAAATGGGGACGCGCGGGACTCCGGAACTGAGGCTTCAGGAGGCGCAGGAAGCGGCGGAGATTCTTGGACTGGCATTCAGGGAGAATGCCGGCCTTCCCGACTGCGGCCTGGACAATATCGCGGCGCACAGGGAGGTGATTATCCGCTATGTGCGCCGGCATCGTCCCGAGGTTTGTCTTGTGAATGCGCCGGATGACCGCCACCCGGATCACCGCAATGCGGCTCGTCTGACGCTGGATGCCCTGTTTTACAGCGGAATTTCCAAACTGCCGGTGACAGATGCGGAACCGGAGCCTTGGCGGCCGCGGCACATCCTGCATTTCATGCAGCACTGGCCGTTTTCCCCCACGTTTGTCTTTGACATTACCGAAACCATCGATGTCAAGGAGCGGGCGATCCGTGCGTTCGCGTCGCAGTTTGATGCAGGTGAGAATGATGTCGGACCTCAAACCTATGTATCCAGCAAACGGTTTTTTGAAGCCCTTCGCGGCCGGGCGCGCGAGCACGGTCAGCAGATTGGTGTCACCTTTGGTGAGCCGTTCCTGTACCATGGCGGACCAGTACCGCTGAACAGCCTGGATGTGCTCTTTTCAACCCGCCCCTACCGGTGACAACCGATGAAGCCGCACTGCCGGTTCACTGGTCATTTTCCGGACTATCGTCTCCGGTGTTGTCCGTTTCCCTTCTGATCCTGCGGTCACTGCCATCCTCTGCCCTGCGCTCCAGCCTTGGTGCGTACCGCTCACGCCATGTTGCCATTTGTTCCTCCGAGAGGATTGATTCAAGGTCATTTTCCAGTTTTTCAGTCAGTTCGCGGTGGCGCCGGTTCAGTTCTCTTTGAGGGATGATCACTTCCTCCCGGACCTGTCGCCGGTGTGTCTCCAGCACGGAGAAAAATTCACCGGCCTCATCTTCCGAAAGGCTCAGGTCACGGACCAGTCGCTGGCGGAAACGGCTGAACCGCGTTCCATCCTCATCATCTGTGCGGGATCTCCAAGAACGCCGGCGCTCTTCCGGTACAACCTCCGGTTCTTCCTCCTGCACCCCGTTCGTATCCAGTGTGAGTTCCGGCTCTGATACAACCTTTTCTGCCGACTTGTCACTTTCCGGTTTCTCTGCTGCTGCACGGTGACCCTGTCCCGTTCCGGGCCCTTCACCGCGAGTCATTCCGGCCCCGGTGCCGTCACCGGCACCATCGCCGGCACCGCGCCGTTCTCTGGCTTGTGTGATCGGCTCTTCTGCTTCCGCGGTTTCACGGGTGGTTTGGTCCGGCGCGGGCACTGGTGCGATTTGCTCCGTCCCGGCGAGGTCGTCTGCTCCTGTAAACGCCTGTCTATCGGCATGTGAATGCATCGTTCCGCAGAGCAGGTATCCCGCGCCTGTGCCCAGCAGAAAAGTAAGCACGAACGCCAGTGTGATGGTAACTTTAGGATTCTTACTCATGGTATTTC